>JANOPV010000176.1:0-19494 GCA_031422035.1 Sphingomonas sp.
CGCCGGGCGTTGGCGGATGGCGCCCATCAGCGGCGCATCCGTCTTGCGAACGCTCCTGCGGGCGCGGATCGCCGGTGAGCGAGAGGCCGGGCGCGACCTGTCGCTCGATCAACTCACCGAATTGGCGCGGACGCAGGTAACCGAACTGGCGGGCAACCGGCTGTCGCCAACCATGGTGCGCGAGCTCGAACAGGCCGTCGTTGCCGACCAAGGCCGGTTGCGGACTGTGCAAGTGGGTGCCGCTGCTGGGGCCATTGCTGGAACCCCTTTGTGGCTGCGCGCCGAGCCAGGCGAAGATCGAGCTATGGCAGACGCGATGGCCGCCGACATCTCTCTATGGAGCCAGTCATGCGTCGCCGGCTGAGCTTTGATTGCGACGGCGTGACCTGCGCTGCATCGCTCGACGACGCTGCGGCGACTTCCGGGCTACTGATCGTCTCCGGCGGTAATGAAATCCTCGCCGGAGCACATCGCGGGATGGCGGCACTGGCGTTGGCAGTGGCAGCGGCTGGCTTTCCCGTGCTACGCTATGACCGCCGCGGCATTGGCGATAGCGACGGCTTAAATGGCGGATTTCGCTCAAGCGGGCCGGACATCACCGCAGCAGCAACCGCGTTTCGCGCCGAAGCCGGGGTCGGGCGCATCGTCGCATTCGGCAATTGCGATGCGGCAACAGCGCTGGCCATGTTTGGCGCCGCCGCTGAGCTCGACGCGCTAGTCCTCGCCAATCCGTGGACGTTTGATGATGCGCCAGAAGTCGGCGACGGTGCGACCGTTGACGGCGCGATGTTGCCACCGGCGAGCGCGATTCGGGCGCGCTATCTCGCGCGGTTGAAGGACCCGCGCCAGCTGTGGCGTCTCTTTAGCGGCGGTGTGGACCTGAGGAAGTTGTTATCGGGATTAAGGGCGGCGCGGGGCAGCAGTGCGCCAACCGGGCTCGGCGGTGAAGTCTTGGCAGCTCTGACGGCGTTACCGATTCCAGCGACGATCCTGTTGGCAGAACGCGATCGGACAGCAGCGGCTTTTGCTGACCTCTGGAATTCAGCCAGCGCCGCAACGCGCGCGCCTATTCGCACAGTCACGGTGGCTAGCGGCTCACATGGATTTGCCGACGATGCGGCGCGGAACTGGCTGACGGCGCAGGTGCTGAACGCGCTGACAGCACCCTAACTGCCGAAGCTGAACCCCAGAAAATCTGGCATCGGCCCGTTCCATCCATCCCCACTATCTTCCCGCACATCGACCGCAACCACAGCTGGCGGCTGTTTGCGCCCGGACCGCGCAGGCTCCTTCGCAGGCTCCCGCGCCGGCTCTGGTGCTGCCTCATATGCTGGTGCAGCCTCGGGTTCTGAGCTGCGCTGCCGCGTTGATCTCGCTTTAGGAGCAGCTTCGGCCTCGCGTTCGACCGCGGCAACTGGCGCTTTGCGCGTGCGGGCGTTTCTGGCTGGTCGTGCCGCTGGCTCGCCGGCGTCGCGCTGTGACGGCTCCTCAGCAGCTGCGCGCGCGGTCTGACCGTTTCCGCCATCATTGGCCCAGGCGATCTTCTGCCCGGTCAGCTGTTGGATGTTGGCAATCGCCTCTTCATCCTTTGGCGTCACAAAGGTGTAGGCAATGCCGGTTGCCCCTGCCCGGCCAGTGCGGCCGATGCGGTGAACATAATCATCCGGGTGCCACGGCGTGTCGTAGTTGAACACGTGGCTGATGCCCTTCACGTCCAAGCCGCGCGCAGCCACGTCCGACGCGACGAGGACGCTGAGGTCGCCACGCTTGAAGCGGTCAAGCTCAGCGATGCGCGACGCCTGGTCCATATCGCCATGGATTTCGCCAGCGTTAATGCGCGCGCGTTTCAGGCTCGTTGCCAGTTCACGCACCGTGGTCTTGCGGTTGCAAAAGACGATGGCGCTGATGTTGCGTTCAGCTTCGATCAGCCCGACCAACCGGTCACGTTTTTTGCGCTCATCCACTTTAACCAGCCACTGGGTGATGTTGACATTCGCGGTCGCGGGGCGGGCAACCTCAACCGATTTGGGGTTGGAGAGGAACCGGTCCGACAATTTCTTGATCGGCGGCGGCATCGTCGCGGAGAATAACAGGGTCTGGCGGCTGGCCGGCAGCTTCGTGCAGATTTCCTCGATGTCGGGAATGAACCCCATGTCGAGCATCCGGTCGGCTTCATCGATTACCAGCAACGTGCAATCATTGAGCATGATCTTGCCGCGTCCGAACAGGTCCATCAGGCGGCCGGGCGTGGCGATGAGGACATCGACGCCCTTTTCCAAGGCCTTGACCTGGTCGCCCATCTGCACGCCGCCAATGAGCAGCGCCATGGAGAGCTTGTGATATTTCCCATATTTGACGAAATTCTCGGCCACTTGTGCGGCCAGTTCGCGGGTCGGCTCAAGGATGAGGCTGCGTGGCATCCGCGCCCGAGTGCGGCCGTTGCCAAGAATGTCGATCATCGGCAGCACGAAGGCGGCGGTCTTGCCAGTGCCGGTCTGGGCAATCCCGACAATGTCGCGCATCATCAGGACGCTGGGGATCGTCTGCTGCTGGATGGGGGTGGGTTCGGTATAGCCAGATTCCGTTACCGCGCGCAGCAGTTCGTCGGATAGGCCGAGATCGGCAAAGCTCATGCAGCTTATAGCTCACTATTAACGGGACGGGCGGAATTCACGGATGGGGCGAACCACATTGTGCCATCGACGCGCCTAATCGTTGTGCCCTGTGGTCAACGTGCGATTGCCGAATTCACGCGCTATGAGCCGAGCGACGAAAAAGTCAAGCTTTTGCGCAGAGTCAGCGCATGGTTGAGATTTCTTTGAGCCCGATGCAAAGCAGTTTGATGGCTATGCCGAACCCTGCCCTGTTAACCGCGCTGTCCGATCTGCTTGGGCCGCGTGGCTTTACGACCGATGCCGACATCATGCGGCCTTGGCTGACCGACTGGCGCGGGACAGTGACCGGGAGGGCCGTAGCGTTGCTGTCGCCCGCCACCACTAGAGAAGTACAACTGACCGTCCAATTGGCCGCTGCATCTGGCGCGCAGATTACTGTCCAGGGCGGCAATAGCGGCATGTGCGCTGGGGCGACGCCTGATGATAGCGGCGGCACCCTGCTCCTTAGTCTCAGGCGCATGAACCATATCCGCACTGTTGATGCGGCGGCGCAAGTGTTGGTCGCTGATGCGGGCGTGGTGTTGGCCGATGCGCATGATGCTGCTGCGGCAGCTGGGTGCCGGTTCCCGCTGACGCTGGGCGGCAAGGGGTCGGCGACACTTGGCGGACTGGTCTCGACCAACGCTGGCGGGACGCAGGTTTTGCGCCACGGCACGATGCGCGCGCTGACCCTCGGCCTAGAAGTGGTGTTGGCGGACGGCACCATCCTCGACGCTCTAGCGCCGCTGGCCAAGGATAATCGCGGGCCCGACCCGAAACAGCTGTTCATCGGCGGCGAAGGGGCGTTCGGTATTGTCACCGGGGTGACGCTGAAGCTGGCTCCGGCGGTGCGGGAACGTGCGGTCGCATGGGTTGCGGTTGCGAGCCCGGACGGTGCGCTCGATCTGCTCCGCTGGTTGAACACACGCCTGGGCACGGCGCTGGAGGGGTTTGAGATCATGCCCGACCGTGCCGTTCGATCAGTATTAGCCCATGAACCAGCGCAACGCATTCCGCTGACTTCGCCCACAGCGTGGCATGTGCTGCTCGAAACCGTCGCTGAAGGCGATGATCCCGATCCGCTCATTCAGCTCAGTCAGGCACTGGCTGACGCCCTCCACGCAGGGCTGTTGACGGACGCGGCGCTCGCCAGCAGCGAACAGCAGGCCGAACAGATGTGGTCAGTCCGCGACGGCATCTCCGCGGCAGAACGTGCCATCGGCCCAGCGCTCCAGCACGACATCAGCGTGCCGGTGGCAGCAATGCCGCAATTTATTGAACGCGTAAGCGGCCAGATTGCGTCGGCCTTCCCCGGTGCGACCAGCCTGTCCTTTGGGCATTTGGGCGACGGCAACGTGCATTGCCATGTCCGCCCGCCCGCCGAAAGTGATGCAACAGCTTGGATTACCGCGCACGGCACCGTTGCCAGTCGGCTGGTTTACGACCTGGCTATCGCGCTGGGCGGCTCCATCAGTGCCGAGCATGGCATCGGTCGGACTAAGCGCGATCTCCTGCGCGACGTTTGCGACCCGGCGCGCATTGGCATCTTGCGCGGAATGAAAGCCGCGCTCGATCCGGCGGGGCTGCTCAATCCAGATGTGCTGGTCCCATAAGGGCTCAGCCAACGCGCGGCTTGCACCAGTGCGCCGATACGCATAAAGCGCCGCCAATTCGGCTTAAACCGAGCCACAATATATTCACTACCAGTTTGGAGAAGTCCCGATGGCCACCGTGCCCGCCCTGCCGTTGTTTTATAACGATCTCGTGCCACTGTCGGCCAGCCAGCATGCCGACTGGAAACTGGTAACGCAGGATAAGGCCCCGTTTCTGGCCACTCAGCATGCGATCCCCGTGACCGTCGATGAATTCGTCATGGCGTCACGCACCTATCCAATCATCTTTTCGGCCAGCGAACAGCCGGTGCCGCTGATCCTGATGGCGATGAACGAGGGTGTGAACGGTTTCGTCGAAGACGACGGCACGTTGAAGGTGCCAACCTATGTGCCCGCTTATGTCCGCCGCTATCCATTCCTGCTCGCCAAGCTGCGTCCCGAAGGCGACGAACTGTCGCTGTGCGTCGATCCGACCGCGACTGGCGTTGGCCCCGGTGATGATGGCAATGCGCTGTTTGAAAACGGTGAGCCATCCGCAACGACCAAGGAAATTCTAGGCTTTTGTGAGCAGTTTGAAGCCGCTGGCGCCCGCACCGGCGCGTTCATGGAAGAGTTGCTCAAGCTGAACCTGCTGATGGACGGCGAAGTCAGCATTCAACCCGATGGCGAAGGCGCGCAGCCGTTCGTTTATCGCGGTTTCCGGATGATCGACGAAGAAAAGCTGCGCGAGCTGCGCGGTGATGAGCTCCGCAAGATCTCGCAGAACGGCATGCTCCCGCTGCTTTACGCGCACCTGTTTTCGCTCCAGCTGATGAGCAGCGTGTTTTCGATGCAAGTTGCCGCAGGCAAGGGCCCACAGCCAGCCATCCAGGCACCGCAACCGGCGGCTTGAGACGCACATATTCCAGCCAGTGCGCTCCATGATGGAGCCACTGGTGGGACATTTTGATCTGTGGTCGCGTTCATGCCTTGAAAGCGCCGCAGTCGCCGCCTATCTTTCCGAGTGACGGCTCGGGCTAGCTTGCCCCCCTTTCTGGCCCGCCGTCAGATGCGTTTGCTCCGCAGGCGCATCTCCTCCCTGGACCCTGGCCACCCCGTGCAGCAATGCCGGGGTGGTTTTTTATGCTCTCCTATTCGGCAGCGACCGCGACCGGCGCGCGGCCTGCCTGTAACCACGCGTCGGCAGCCTGCGCCATCGCCCGGACCAGTGCAGACGCTGATGCGCAACCAGCCGGATCGATCTGGTTGTACGCGTCCAGGTACAGCCCGCGATCCACCTCGATCTGGACCGCCTGGCTACCCGACCGCCGATGGGCGTGGTGCTCAATGGCAAAGGCGCCGGCATAGGGATGGTTGCGGGCGGCGACAAAACCCCGGCCTCCGGCCACTGCCAGCAGGTGATCGACAAATTCGCCGGTCGCGGTGAGCCCATAACGATCGCCAATGACGAGATCGAGCGGCTCGGTCGGACTGGGCATCGAATGGATGTCGAGCAGTGCGGCAGCGCCCCACTGCGCCCGCGCCTTCGCCAAAAGACCAGCAATCGCGGCATGATAAGGGTGATAGATGGTCGCGATCCGGTCATCGAGCACGGCAAGTGGCAGTGGTTCACGCCACAACGCCCCCTCCGGCGCGAGCCGGGTGGGCACTAGCCCCAACCCTGCCCGCGCACGACGTGACGGCCGGAGCCCGAAGCGCACGCCTGCCAGCCCGGCGGGATCGAGATCGTGATCCGCGCGGTTCAAGTCAATCATTGCCCGTGGGGCCTGCGCCAAAACGACCGTAAACCCGGCAGCGACTGCGTGGGTGATGAGTTGGTCCGCCAGGCGGTCCTCCAACCGGCGCAACACGGATAGTGGCACCGCAGCATCGGCCAAGAGCGCGGCGGAATAGGCGCGACCAGCATGCGGCACCGCGAGAATGACCGGGCGCTCTGGCGGCTGTGGGCCAATGATAATGAAGGGCGGCTCAGGCCGCTCAGCGGCGGATAGATCGGAAATTTCATTGGCCATCGATAGGGTTTGCACACCTTGCGAAAAAATTCCAACCGCTCGCCGCAAAAATGTTAAGCTATACGGCGTATCCGATCCCATAATCCGCCAACCGTCCAGGGAATTTCATGTTTCGCATCCTGCTCGCCGAAGATGACGACGTCATGCGCGAATATCTCACGCGGGCTTTGTCGCGCAATGGCTATGATGTGCATGCGGCTGCAACCGGCACGGCGGCGCTCGAATTGCTCGAGTCCGGGACATTTGATCTCCTACTCTCCGACATTGTGATGCCGGAGATGGACGGGATAGAGCTCGCGCAGCGAGCACAGGCACTCGAAAATCCGCCGCGGGTGATGTTCATCACTGGGTTTGCGGCGGTAGCACTACATGCCAATGATAGCGTGCCTGAAGCGCGCCTGCTCTCCAAACCATTTCACCTCAAGGACTTGGTCGCCGAAGTCGGCCAGATCCTCAACGGCACGGGTCGGCAGGGCAGCGCATAAATCTGGAGGATTCCGCTTGCCAAGTGCGGGCCGCCCCCATAGTGGCACTCTCCGTGTGGGCGTGTAGCTCAGTGGTAGAGCACTGTGTTGACATCGCAGGGGTCGCAAGTTCAATCCTTGCCACGCCCACCATTTTTCCCGCCATATCGACTTAGCTTAATTACATAATGCTGCCGTATGCTGGGCCGTGGTGCGTAGCGTCGCGCAACGAATAAACGATGGTGGAAAAGCCCGCGGGTTGCAGGTGTGCGCTTTGGAACTGGTGCTGCTGGGGAGGATTGAACTCCCGACCTCGTCATTACCAATGACGCGCTCTACCACTGAGCTACAGCAGCGCCGTTCCATGCGAAATTGCGCAAACCCCGGCGGGTCGCGGGCCTATGGAGCGCACCCCCTGCCCTGTCAAGGCGGCTAAGGACGCGGGGGTTGCGCCAACCGCATTAACCGCGATAGCAACCACGGATGAACGACCCCTCAACACCCGGTGACAAGCGAGCAAAGCGGCTCGCGGAGCAACTGCGCGCCAATCTGCATAGGCGCAAGGCGCAGGCGCGCGGGATCGATGAAACGCCAACATCCGACCCGGCGGCTGAACGACCTGACGACTAACTCGGCACCCGCCGCACGGGCACTGGGATGTTACAGACGTCCGCCCCACCTGCTGGACGGATGAAGAACGGATCACGGCGGTTGGCACGGGCATCGGCATAGAGCCCGAAACTCTGGCTATCCGTCGACAGATATTGAAAGCGCGGTTGATCGGCGGCTGATAATTGACTGGCAAGGCGGATTGAGGTGATCGTCGTGCGCTCCGCCGGGGTTTCATAGAAGCCCAGCGGCCCGGTCCCGCGCGGCAGACTGCTCAGATGCGCCATCCCTTCAATGACCCGACCGACCAGCGCAATATTGGCATCCAGATGTCGCGGCGCATGGCCGATGACGGTATAAAGTTCCGCGCCGGAGCCGGTATCGGGCGACAAGCCGCGCCCGACGCCGACCATGCCGTAGCAATGGACGGGGAACATCTCAGCATGGTGATCGCGGCGGCCAGCTAGAGGAAATCCTTCATAGAAACCCAATCCACCAGTCAGGATGTCGTTGGACAAATTGTTAGCCACATCAGGTATCCAGGCCATGCCCGATGCCTCGGGACCATCGCTCACGATCGCCCGCTGGGGCCGCACCGTGTAATCTGCCTCGGTCATCACCCGCAAATTCGCAGGCAACGCCCTCGCGCGGGCCGCGTCTTCCCCATCAGGATCGCCCCACTGCGTCACATAATTATCCTGCACCCGCACGACCGCGAGGCCGTCCCACCAGTGTGCGCGGGCCAGCGTGCGGATATTTGCGACCCAACCGGCGCTGAACGGTGCGGGCATAAGCTGGATGACCACCTGGCGGGCGCGACCCTGGGCATCGGGCGTCAGTGTCATGATGATGAGGTCAGTGGGCGCAATCGTGCTCCATTCATGAGCGCGCGCATTCTCGACAACCTGGGTCGGGCTGGGCAGCCGGGTGATCGTCGGCGGCGGTGTCGGTGGCGTAGGCACGGGAACGGACGGCACCTGCTGCGCCATGGCGACCGACGCCAACATTGCCGCCATTATGGCTACTCCTGATAATCCACGCATCATTTGCTTCCCCTGCACATTATCGAAATGCCTTAATCACCTCCACAAATGAACTCATGCTTGCCAGCATGTCCAGCCCGCACTAGTGCGCCCGCTCTATCCAGGTGAAATTGAGGTCGCCTGATTGTCGCTTCGTGTTACGCACGAAACGATCAGGCTTATGCGGAGCGGTGGCCGAGTGGTCGAAGGCGCTCGCCTGGAAAGTGAGTATGGGCCAAAAGCTCATCGTGGGTTCGAATCCCACCCGCTCCGCCAGCCACCCCCAGTGCTCGTCTCCGCTTGGAACGTGCCCCGCCAACTGCGCGGCAACAGGTGACGTTTGGCGCACATTCCCTGTTATTCCTTCAGAAACAGGGTGGAGAACATCCACCTGCTGCTCCGGCGACGAGAGAGAGCGATGGCCCGTTCAGGCTGATGGAGGCACTGCATCAATTCGCCTCAGTCCACGCCTCGTTTCACAATCACTTCGCTATCGAACGTCACCTCATCGATCGCTAGACCTACAAACAGACTCGCTCGGCTGTCCTGGCCGAGTGGCAGTCGCTGGCCGCAAAACGCCGCCCCGGTTGGATCGTGTCGCGCCAAACGGAGCCTGGTTGCGATTGCTCTGACAGCACTCTCGCGGCGCTTGCATTCATACGTTGCAACGTTAGCACTCTCGCCAATGAACAACGCATCACAAACCGGCAAATGGCGCTTTGCGATCGATCGCGGCGGCACATTTACCGATGTTGTTGCCACAACTCCCGACGGTCGCCTGGTGACCGACAAGCTGCTGAGCGAAGATCAGGGGCGCTATGTTGATGCCGCGAGCGAGGCCGTGCGCCGATTGATGGCACGCCATGGCGACGGGCCAATTGCTGAAGTGCGTATTGGTACCACAGTTGCCACCAACGCCCTGCTGGAACGCAAGGGTGAGCGTCTGGCATTGGCGATCACACGCGGATTTGGTGATGCGCTCAAGATCGGGAACCAGGCGCGACCTGATATCTTCGCTCGGTACATAATCTTACCCGAGCAGCTGCCAACGTGCGTAATTGAGATTGAGGAGCGTGTTGGAGCATCGGGCGAAGTGCTTTCGGCGCTTGATCGAGCCAAAGCGCGCGCTCAGTTTGCAGAGCTGCGTCGGGATGGCTTTGATGCCATCGCCATCGTCCTTTTGCATGGATGGAAATATCGCGATCACGAAAGGGCACTTGCGACTTTAGCGCGCGAGGCGGGATTTGCTCAGGTAAGCACCAGCCATGAGGTTGCGCCGCTGATCCGTTTGATCCCGCGCGGCGACACCACAGCAGTCGATGCGTATCTCTCACCTATCCTGCGCCGCTACACCGATACGTTGCGCCGCGCGCTCCCCGCCACAGAGCGGCTGAGCTTCATGCAGTCCAACGGCGGGTTGGCCGAATTCGACGTCTTCCGGGGAAAGGACGCCATATTGTCTGGCCCTGCGGGTGGGGTTGTCGGGATGGTCGCCGCCTGTCTGCCGATCGGTTACGAAAAGCTGATCGGTTTCGACATGGGGGGCACGAGCACGGACGTTGCTCAATATGCTGGCACGTTCGAGCTTACTGGAGACAGTGTGATCGCCGGCGTACGAGTGGCGGCTCCAATGATGCATATCCACACCGTCGCAGCAGGGGGTGGCTCCATCTGTTCCTTTGATGGAACCCGCTTTCGGGTCGGGCCGCAAAGTGCTGGCGCCGCTCCCGGTCCGGCCTGCTATCGCAAAGGTGGGCCGCTGACGATCACTGACTGCAACCTGTTCCTTGGCCGCATTGATCCAGCGTTTTTTCCTACAGTCTTCGGGCCCAACGCTGATTCACCTCTGGATTGGGATGCTGCACGCATGGCGCTTGAACGCATCGCAACCATGCTGCCTGAACACCGAGGTTTGGCAGAAATCGCGGAAGGATTTCTGGCAATTGCGGTCGACAACATGGCCAATGCGATCCGTAAGATCTCTGTCGCTCGCGGGCTTGATGTCACAACCTATGCGTTGGCCTGTTTCGGCGGAGCAGGCGGCCAGCATGCGTGCCGGGTTGCCGATGCGTTGGGCATGGAAACAGTGCTGGTCCATCCGCTGGCCGGGATGCTCTCCGCCTTCGGCATCGGGCTCGCGCCGGTCAAGGCGATCCGCGAGATGAGCTTAAACCAAGCGCTGGAGCTGAGTTTTGTCGAACCGATGAAAGCACTGGTGGCAGACGCGTGCTTAGCGCTCTCCGATCAAGGCCTTGCCGAGGGCGCAATCACGATCCACCGCCGCGCCAAGCTGCGCTTTTCCGGTAGCGACAGTCTGCTCACTATTGACTGCGGCGAGACGACTATGATGGACGCTGAATTCCGCGCGCTCCACCGCCAGCGTTATGGCTATTCCGATGCGGATGCCGCGATCATCGTCGAGGCGCTTAGTGTGGAGGCGAGCGGCGCTGTTGACGGATTGAACATGGCCACCGCCGCTGCGGTGGCGGCGGTGGGCCAGCCGTCGGGACATTGGCCGACCATTGCGCGCGGCGAAATAGCGGAAAACCGAGCTCTTTTCGGCCCGCTACTCATTATCGACCCAGGTTCAACCACCGTGGTGGAGCCTGGCTGGCAGGCGCGGTTGGCACACGAACGCAGTTTGATCCTTTCGCGCACCGAACCGTTGGTACGTCGCGGCGCGGCTGGCACGGACGCAGATCCGGTTCGGCTCGAGATCTTCAACAATCTTTTCATGGCCATTGCCGAGGAAATGGGCGTGGTGCTGCAATCCACAGCCACCTCGGTTAACATCAAGGAGCGGCTGGATTTCTCCTGCGCGCTATTTGATGCGGACGGCGCGCTGATTGCCAACGCACCACACATCCCGGTCCATCTCGGCAGCATGGGTGACAGCATTGCGCGAGTGATCGAGGCTCGCGGAATAAATCGTGACGACGTTGGTGGTGGCGCGCTCGATGGGCGCGGTTTTCGGCGCGGCGATGCTTATGTGCTGAACGATCCCTATCGCGGCGGCACCCACTTGCCCGACATCACGGTGATCGTTCCGGTCTTTTATGACAAGCGCAGTATTGCGCCCGATGCTTTTGTTGCTGCGCGAGGACATCATGCCGACGTTGGGGGGATTACGCCTGGCTCCATGCCACCCGAAAGCCGCAGCATCGAGGAAGAAGGCGTACTGATCGACAACCTGCTGATGGTGGATGAAGGGGTTTTCCGGGACGAAGCAGTCCGCCAAGTGCTAGCTAGCGGTCTCTACCCGGCGCGCAATCCTGAGCGAAACCTTTCTGATCTTCGTGCCCAGCTTGCCGCCTGCTCCCGCGGGGCGGAACTGCTAGCAGGTGCGGCGCAGGGGCACGGTGGAGAGGTCGTCGCGGCCTACATGCGCCATGTCATCGCCAATGCCGAGGAAAGCGTGCGACGCCTGCTCAGCAGTCTCGAAGATGGGAGTTTCACCTACCCGATGGACAATGGCGCAGAAATCGCAGTTGCGATCCGCATCGACCGGAAAAATCGTTCCGCGGTGTTCGACTTTACGGGCACCAGCGCGCAGTTGGACGATAATTTCAACGCGCCGCGGTCGATCACCCGCGCTGCGGCGCTTTACGTCCTGCGCACCTTGATCGACGATGCGATCCCGATGAATGATGGCTGCTTGAAGCCAGTCACACTGATCGTGCCGGAAGGCTCGATGCTCAATCCGAGGCCCGGCGCAGCGGTGGTGGCGGGTAATGTAGAGACCAGCCAGGCGGTCACCGATGCCCTGTTTGCCGCGACTGGGAAGCTCGCGCCCTCACAAGGGACGATGAACAACTTCACCTTTGGCAATGAAAGCCACCAATATTATGAGACGATATGCGGCGGGTCGGGCGCCGGGCCGGATCATGACGGCACTAGCGCGGTACAGACCCACATGACCAATTCGCGTCTGACCGACCCCGAAATTCTCGAAACCCGCCTGCCAGTGCGACTTGAAACATTCGCGATCCGGCGCGAATCAGGCGGGACAGGCAAACATTGCGGCGGTGACGGCGTAATCCGCCGCGTGACATTCTTGGAGGAGATGCGCGCCAATATCCTCGCCAACCGGCGTCACATTGCGCCGCGCGGTCTCTTCGGTGGGGGCGACGCAGCTCCTGGGCGAAACTGGGTAGAACGCGCGGACGGCACGCGCGATGAACTTGGAGCGACGGGATCGGCGCAGATGCACCCGGGAGATAGCTTTGTGATACTGACGCCAGGCGGGGGCGGATTTGGAGGGACTTCTAAATGAACTACTGGCCCTTACTCGGGATCGCGCTGGTCGTGATCGGCTTGGCGTTGCGCTTCAATTCACTTTTGGTGGTGGTCGGCGCGGCTGTGACGACTGGGCTGTTGGCCGGGCTTGATCCCGTGTCCGTCATTGAGGCGCTGGGCAAAGCGTTCAACGACAATCGCTACATCTCAGTGACCTTCATCATCTTGCCAGTCATCGGGATGCTCGAACGCTATGGCCTTCAGCATCGGGCTCGCGCCGTCACCGGCGGCATCCACGGGGCGACGATGGGTAAGCTACTGGTGATCTATCTCGGATTTCGCCAAATTACGGCGGCGCTTGGGATGAAGGATATCGGCGGGCATCCTCAGGCTGTTCGGCCAATGGTCGCGCCAATGGCGCTGGCGGCGGCGGAGCAATCGCATGGGCCATTATCGGACCACCAACGCGACCAAGTGGTCGCGATGGCTGCAGCGACTGACAATGTCGGGCTGTTTTTCGGTGAGGACATCTTTTTCGCTATCGCCTCGATCCTGCTGATCCAAGGTGTGTTCGAGAATATGGGTTACCCGCTAACGCCGCTGGAGTTGTCGGTCTGGGCCATTCCGACCGCGGTCTTAGCGTTTGTCATTCATGGCTGGCGGATTGCTGCGCTTGACCGGCGGTTGGGCCGAACCAGCATCGCGCATCCGGAGGCCAGGCCATGATCACTTATGAATGGCTTTACTGGTTAGCTGGCGCGTTTTTTGCCGTCTGGTCGTTGCTCAGCCTGCGCGACCGGAGGATCGGCAACGCTGCTTTCAGGGGTGTCCTAGCTGTAAGTTTCGTCGCAGGCAGTCATGTATCGGACCTTGTCAACGGTGTGCTAGTGTTGGTGCTGGTAGCCATTGCTGGAGTAGGCGGGTTGCGGCGGAGCGAACCTGCAACCACGAATGCAGAAGAACGCCGCGCTTCCTCGAACCTGCTGGGCAACCGCCTGTTTATTCCTGCACTGATCGTCCCGCTCACCGCGGTAGCTGGGACCTTGCTGTACAATTATACGCCGTTGAACCGCACTGGCCTGTTCGCGCCTGGCCGCGAGACCTTAATCCTCTTTGGCCTTGGGGTGCTCGCAGCGCTGGTGATTGCGATAGCATGGCTGCGACCGCCGTTGCTGGCTCCGGCTGAAGAGGGGCGCAGACTGCTTGATTCAATTGGCTGGGCAGCCATTCTTCCCCAAATGCTGGCCGCATTGGGGGCAGTATTTGCACTGGCGGGCGTGGGCGACATCATCGGGACCCTTGCGGGCAGCGTGATTCCCCATGGCAGCATATTCCTCACGGTGGTCGTCTACGCACTAGGCATGGCGCTATTCACGATGATCATGGGCAATGCCTTTGCGGCCTTCCCCGTCATGGTGACGGCAATCGGAATTCCCCTGTTGGTCGAAACCTATGATGGCAGTCCTGCGGTCATCGGCGCTGTAGGTATGCTGGCGGGCTTTTGCGGTACCCTGATGACACCGATGGCCGCCAATTTCAACATCGTGCCCGCCGCCTTGCTTGAATTGAAGGATCAGAATGCGGTGATCCGCCAGCAAATCGGAACAGCCGTCCCGCTGCTGTTATGCAACATCGCCATCATCTATGTCGGAGCCTTCCTTCTGTGGAACTGACGTCGGACATAGCCGCTCGCTTCGCCCGGATCGCACTGGGCCATGTTGCCCGGGAATATCCGCACAAGCTCGATCATGTGATGGGTGATGATGGCGACGTGCTGCCGCCGCGAGTGCTTCATCCTTGTTTCTTCGGCAGCTATGACTGGCATAGCTGCGTCCATGGATGGTGGACGTTGCTAACATTGCGGCGCTTGTATCCAGAAATCGCTGAAGCCGTCCAGATCGCCGCGCTGGCCGACCAGACCTTCGCCGACGAAGCGCTGACTGTCGAGCTTGCCTATCTGCAGCGCCCGCTCTCACGCGGGTTCGAGCGCCCATATGGCTGGGCTTGGCTGCTTTACCTACATCTGGAGGCAGAGCGGCATGCAGATCAACCGTGGGGAACACTGCTGGCTCCATTGGCCCAAGAAATTGCCAAGAGACTGGGAACATATCTAGATTTGCTGACTTACCCGATTACCGTCGGCACCCACTTCAACACAGCGTTTGCGTTGATCCTTGCGCGGGAATGGGCGGCCAAGCACGATGCTGCACTGCTGGCTGCGATCGACCAATGGGCGCTCAGAACATTTCGCGGGCGGAGCTGTTATGCTGGCTGGGAACCAGGCGGCGACGAATTTCTCTCGCCCGTGCTAACGGCGGCGCTGCTGATCCGTCGGATCGTGCCCCGCGAAGAATTTTCGCCGTGGTTCGCCGAGCTCGTCATAGAAAATGGCTGGATCGAGCGCGAATGCTGTCCAACCAAAGTATCTGATCGCAGTGACGGAAAGATTGCCCATTTGGATGGACTCAACCTGAGCCGGGCGTGGTGTCTGCGTGGTGTCAGTTCTGCCATAGACGACCCGGCAGTCCGAGATCTTATTGACTGCAAAGCTCGCGAGCAACTCCACTCAGCGTTGCCCCATATTTCAGGCGACTATATGGGCGAACACTGGCTAGCGAGCTTTGCCCTGCTGGCATTCACTGAAGAATGAGGCACTATGAGGGCATGCGCTGCTATCGTGCAGCGATCGGTCACTGCCTAACGAGCGGCTCCCCGCCCTAGCCTTGCCAAACGGAGGCGAGTTGCGATTGGTCTGATGGCACCCGCAAGCCTGCCGTTACAATTGTCGCAGCGCCTGATTGGGGCGCACTGACAGCAGCGGGAGCGAGCCAATCAGGCCGATGGCGAGCGTGCCGATGGCACCGCCAACCAACACGCCAAACACAAGTGGCCAGTCTGGCGCAAAGCCGAACTCAAAGACCTGCGTCAACACGCCCCAGGCCGCAAACCCGCCGAGCAGCAGCGCGACCGCCGCCAACACTGAAGCGATCAGGCCATATTCCAGCGCCTGTGCACCGAGCAATTGCCGCCGCGTCGCACCGAGGGTTTTCAGGATGACATTATCATAGGCACGCGCCTCCCGCCCCGCCGCAATCGCGCCGATCAGCACCGCAATGCCGCCGAGGATCGTGACCGACGCCGCACCAAGGATCGCCGCCGACATCTGCCGGATCAGCGCCCCCGCTTGCTCGATAATGTCGCCCACTTCGATAACTGAAGCCGATGGAAAGGCCGCCAAGATGGCGCGGGTCGCGCGGGCACCGCCAGCGGCATCGGCATCAACAGTTGCGGTCAGCGTATGCGGTGCGCCAGCAAGTGCATTGGGTGAAAAAACCAGCACGTAATTGAAGCCCATCGTGTCCCAGTTAATCTGGCGCAGCGAAGCAATCTCCGCCTCGATCTCCCGGCCCAAGACGCTGACCGTAATGCTATCACCAACCGCCAGGTCCAGCACCCGGCCCGCCTCAGCATCGAGGGAGACTAGCGGCGGCCCGGCATAATCGCGCGGCCACCACCGCCCGGACACGAGTTCGCTCCCCTGCGGCAGAACATCGCTATAGGTCACACCGCGCTCTCCGCGCAGGAACCACGCGTCATCCGGTATTTCGGCAAGGTCGGCAACGCGGGTATCACCAAATGCGGTGATTGTGCCGCGCAACGTGGGAACGATATTCAGCGCGGCATCGGGCGCGGCAGCACCGACCAGCGCTCGAAACCGAGCCTCGTCGCCCGAAGGGACGTCGAGAACGAATTGCCCAGGGGCTTTCTCCGGGACGGTGGTGCGGATTTCGGCATCAAGGCTGGTCTGCATCGCCGCGAGAGTGACGAACAGCGTTAGCGACAGGCCAAGTGCGATTACCAGCGACACTGTTTGTGCGCCCGGTCGATAGAGGTTGCTGACCGCGAGGCGCAACAAGGGTGAGCGTGGACGCGGCACCCGGCGGGCGGTCCAGCGCACCGCTGCGCCTAGCGCGAGCAGCAGCAGCAAGGTCGCGCCGATACCGCCCAGCACGCTGGCCGCGAACAGCGGCGCGCCAGAGCTGCCGATGGCCAGCATCAGCACCGCTGCTGCGGCGCACAGCACAGCAATCAGCGTCGACCGATCAGGTCGCACTCGTCGGTCCAGATGCGCCCGGAACAGCGTTGCTGCTGGCTCCGACCGGGCTCTGGCGAGCGGCGGCAGTGCGAAAATCAGTGTAATCAGCAGACCATAAGCCGCACTGGCCAGCAGCGGCAGCGGATGCAGGCTCAGCCCGGGGCGCACTGGCAACAAGTCGCCCGCGACCGCCACGACCAGCGGCGGCACGAAGATGCCCGCCAGCAAGCCAGCGATGATCGCTACAACAGCCACCGCTGCGATTTGCAGCCCGTGCACCCGCGCTATATCGCCCGATGTCGCACCGAGCACTTTCAAGGTCGCGATGCTGACCCGGCGGGTGCCAAGATAGGCCGCAACGCCGTTGCCCACCCCGATTCCCGCAATCGCCAGCGCCGCCAGCCCGATCAGGGTCAAAAACTCCCCCAAGCGTCCGAAGAAGCGGTCGGTGCCGGGAGCCGCCCTATCGCGGTTGCGGATTTCCCATCCAGCCGCCGGAAACTGCGCCGAAATGGCATCGCTGACTCGCTCAACATTACGCCCGCGCGGGAGCAATATGCGATACTTGCTCTCATACAGGCTGCCCGGTTGCAGCAATTGCGTCCGCCTGATTCCGCCAAGCGAGGTGATGGCGACGGGGCCAAGCGTGAACCCTTCGCCCACCCGGTCCGGCTCATTGGTAATAAGGCCAGCAATCACGAACTCTGCCTCGCCATAACGCAGCCGGTCGCCGACCCGCACGTCGAGGCGGTTGGCGAGTGCGGGCGCAATCCACAGCGCATCGTCGGCAAGGGCGTCGGGCACCCTCACACTCTCAGCTGTCAAGGTGCCGACCAACGGATAGGCATCATCGACACCCTTGAGCTCGGTCAGCACGGCATCGGGCACGTCGGCCGCTGTGCTCGGCGCAACCCGGCGCGCCATGGCCCGCGTGCGGATCGTCGCGCTCAAACGGCCATAGCTCCTCAAGGCTGCCAGTTCCTGACTGCTGGCTTCACGCTGGGTCATGGCAATTTCAACATCGCCGCCCAACAGCTCCTGACCCCGTGCAGCAATTTCGCCGCGGATGGATTCAGCCAGGCTGCCAATCGCCGCCAATGTCGCTACGCCGAGAAATAGGCAGGCTACAAGCAGCCGCAAACCGCGCAATCGCAGCGTCAGATCACGCCGCGCCAGTCGCCAGGCAATGCCCCACCGGCTCATGCAGCAAGTGCCGCTGCGCTATCAACGATCAACCCGTCAGCCATCCGCACCACCCGGTCACAGCGTTCGCCCAACGCGGGGTCATGGGTGATGATAATGAGCGACGCACCCGCATCAGCCTGCCGTGCGAATAACAGATCGATGATCGCCGCGCCGGTTACGCCGTCAAGATTGCCGGTGGGCTCGTCGGCAAACACTATCGCTGGCCGTCCCGCGAGCGCGCGAGCAATCGCGACGCGCTGTTGCTCGCCGCCCGACAACTGCGCTGGATAATGATGCAGCCGATGGCCGAGACCGACTTCGATCAATTCCGCCTCCGCCCGTTCAAACGCGTCATGCGCGCCTGCTAATTCCAGCGGCACCGCCACATTTTCCAGCGCGGTCATCGTCGGCAACAGGTGAAAACTCTGCAAGACGATGCCAATCGCCCCACGCCGCGCGGTGGCCAGTGCATCCTCACCCAGCGCGGTGAAATCAGTACCAGCAACCTGGATACGCCCGCCACTTGCTCGCTCAAGCCCGGCCAGCACAGCCATTAACGATGACTTGCCGGAGCCCGAAGGACCGAGAATGGCGACGCTTTCGCCTTGCGCTACTGCAAGATCGACCCCACGAAGAATGATGACGGGGGCCGCATCGGCACCCAATGTCAGGGTGACACCCTCAGCCAGAATGGCGGGGGCGGTATCGCTGGCAGGGTCGGTCAAAGGGAGAGGCTCCATTGGTCTCGCGTTTATGTCTTTATGGGTGCGCAGCACTGTTCCTCCAAGGGCTGAGCGGTTGTTCGGGCGAAACAAATGTCGCACCCGATCGCACGGGCGAGGAGAATGCTGCGGCAGCAACCCCCGCCGAGGAAGCCGCAACCGCGACTGGACCACTGATCGTCGCATTCGGTGACAGCCTCTATGCCGGCTATCAACTGCCGCCGAGCGACGGCTTGGCGCCGGAATTGCAGCGCGTGTTGCGAGCACAGGGTGTCGCCGCGACCGTCGTCAACGCTGGGGTTTCAGGCGATACAACGGCCGCCGGGCGGGCGCGGCTGGCCTATGTCTTGGACGGCCTGCCCCGTCAGCCGACGCTGGTCATTATTGGCCTAGGCGGCAACGATCTGTTGCGCGGTCTGCCGCCAAGCGAAACGCGCGCCAATATGGAGGCGATGCTGACGCTGCTGGCCGAGCGCAACATTCCCGCAATGCTGACCGGTATGCGCGCTCCTACCAATTTGGGGCGCGAATATGTGGCGGCATTTGACGGGCTCTATCCTGCCCTGGCTGCACAATACCGCGTGGCGCTGCACCCGTTCCTGCTCGACGGGGTGATTACCAATCCCAGCCTGTTGCTGCCCGACGGCATTCACCCCAATGCCGAGGGCGTCGACCGCATGGTAATGGCAATCGCGCCGACTGTGATCGGCGCGCTGCCCGCGCAGCAGTAACGCCGGTCAGCGAGACCGGCCGCCAGCAACCGGGGTGTCGCGGGCGTCTGCGCCCCCACGGCAGCATTGACCGGCGGACGTGGTGGCACGCCGGGCACCGGACGCTCGGCAGATGGGCGTACGGCATCAGCAGTTCGGCGCGCGGGCGCG
>JANOPV010000177.1:0-10367 GCA_031422035.1 Sphingomonas sp.
CGCGCGCGCCCCTGATTTTACCGCCCCGGCGGCGCAGGGCGGGCGGCGGTTCAACGTCACGCTCAGCCGCTTGCTACAACGTGGCCCGGTGGTCATCTATTTCTTCCCACGGGTGTTCACCGATGGCTGCACCATTGAAAGCCGGGCCTTTGCCGCAGCTGTGCCAGATTTCCGTGCGGCTGGCGCAACTGTGCTGGGCATGTCCGCTGATAGCGTCGCTGACCTTGCACGCTTTTCAACGCAGGAATGCCGCTCCGCCTTTCCGATGGCGCAAGCCAGCAGCACCGTGATCTCCGGCTATCAGGTCGCGCTGGCCCGGGTGCCCGGCGTGACGATGAGCGACCGCACCAGCTATGTCATCGCGCAGGACGGCACGATCGCGCTGGCGCACAGTGACATGAACCCCAACGACCATGTCCGCGAAACCCTGGCCGCGGTGCAGCGGTTGCAGGTGGCGCGGCAAGCAGCCCGTCGTTAATCCGAGATACGGCGCTTGATCAACGCCGACCGATCACAGCGACAAACCACCTCGTCACGCTGATTTAGCATGATGTGGCGAAAGGTGACGATACCGGCATCGGGGCGTGACTTGCTATCTTTGAGCCCGACCACTTCGGTTTCGGCGCACAACGTATCGCCGATAAATACCGGCTTGGGCATCACGAGGTCAGTATAGCCCAAATTGGCGACCAGCGTGCCGAGCGTGGTGTCGCCAACTGACAGCCCGACCATCAGGCTGAACGTGAAAGTACCGTTGACGAGGATCTGGCCAAATTCAGACGCGCGTGCCGCCTCTGCATCAATGTGCAGCGGCTGCGGGTTGTGGGTCATCACCGAAAAGAGCAGATTATCGGTTTCGGTTACGGTCCGGCGGATCTCGTGGCTGATCCGGTCACCAATCTGCCAGTCGTCATAATGGCGCCCAGCCATCAGCCCAGCCCCGAAAGGCCGCGCCCGGCGGTCATTCCGCCGTCGACTGGCAAAACTGTGCCCGAGACGTAGCGCGCCGCATCGGAGGCAAGGAACAGGCAGACATCGGCGACATCATCGACTGTTCCCATCCGGCGGAGCGGCACGCTGGCTGCGGCCCGCGCCTTGGCTTCGTCAGTGGGGGCCAGACGCTCCATCCCCTCCGTCCCGGCAATCGGGCCGGGCGATACCGAATTGATCCGCACGCCCTCCGGTCCCCATTCCATCGCCAGCACCCGGGTAATCATGTCTACCCCAGCCTTGGCCGCACAGACATGGACCTGGAGCTGGGTGGCGATCCATGCTTGCGGGGCAGAGATGTTGATGACGCTCGCGCCGGGTTTGGTCAGCGAGGCATAGGCCGCGCGCATGACGTGAAAGGTGCCAAGCGTGTCGATGTCGGTCACGGTCTTGAAGCCGTTGGGGCTGAGAGCAGCGGCCGGCACCGGGAAATTACCCGCAGCGCCAGAGATCAACACGTCGATCGAACCGCGTGCCTCAACATGCGCATCAACAGCAGCTTGCACGGTGGCGAAATCGCGGACATCGAGCGCGAAACCCAGTGCCGGGTTGGTGTGCGACAACGCCGCCCGCGCGGCTTCAACCTTATCCGAATTGCGGCTGGCGACCGACAGGTGCGCGCCTGCTTTGGCGAAGGCATGGGCAATGCCCAGATTGATGCCGCTGGTCCCGCCAAAGACAAAAACCCTTTTGCCGGTGAAATCGAACATTGGCATCGTCATCGGCGTGGCTTTCCCCATAAATTAATCGACGGAACGTGGCGTATCATGGCGGGTCGCACAAGGGCTGAGCGATACAAGCTGCTGTTGCTCCTGAAACCCGCAGAAAAGCTGACAAGTTCACAGTGAATGCACAGTTTCAAAATGCCCATCGGGCGTCGGTGAAGCTATCATCATTCTGCGCCGTCAGCATAGCATTGGAGAGCGGATGTAGGACAGCGTCATGTGATCAGATCGACGGCGGCAAGCGCTGCATTTGCTGTTGCAGCATCGGACCTGCGACATCGCGAGAAGAACGCAAGCTTGTCTCTTGGTTCCAACCAGCATGCCTGCTGCTCTCTTTCAGAACGACCGGCTAGCCATAATCAAAATTAGAACATAAAAGGAACATTATGATTCGCAATCTGCCCTCCTTCTATGATTCGAGCCCAGCCTGCAAAGTGAGTGAACCGCACAACGCGTCACATAAAAGCTATGTCGGGTTCGGCGCTGCCGCCATTGACCATGCGCTTGGCGGTGGTTTGTTACGTGGGGGACTGCATGAGATTTTTGCTGCCCAGAGCGGAAGTGGCAGTGCCGCTGCAGCTCTTGCGACAATGCTCGCGGTCCGGGCGGGTAGCAATCACAGGCCCCTTTTGTGGATACGAGAAGATCGCGGTGTCCGCAGCGCTGGCGCGCTGTACGCCCCCGGTTTGGTGGAAATTGGCTGCGACCCCAACAGGATCGTCAGTGTCACCACAAAGGATACGCTGACCCTGCTGCGTGCCGGAGCCGATAGCATCAAATGCGGGCAGGCTTGCGCCGTCATTCTGGAGCCTTGGGGTAAAGCATCCTCACTTGATCTGACGGCATCACGGCGCCTTGCAATGGGGGCAGCGGCTTCAGGTGTATTTACGCTGGTCGTGCGCGTTGATGCTGCGCCCATACCAAGTGCGGCGCATAGTCGCTGGCAGGTAACAGCGGCCCCCTCAATGCCGCTCGCTGCGAACGCCCCTGGCTATCCGGCATTTGATCTTGCCTTGCTGCGCCATCGCGGCGGGATTCCGGGTTTTGAAGCCCGGCTGGAGTGGAATCGTGACGCAAGATATTTCGCGCCGCTATCTGGCGGTGGTCCTGCCCTTATTGCCTGCGGAACGGATCAGGCGCGTCAAGCCGCCTGATCAGCAACGTGCCGATGTCCCCTTTGCGCTTGTTACAAAGGTACGCGGGGCTATGCGGGTTGCTGCCCTCGATCGCGCCGCGCTCGCGCTTGGCCTTACGGCGGGGATGACGCTTGCGGATGCACGCGCACGGGTTCCAAAGCTCGCCGCGTTCGATCATGACCGCCAGGCAGATGCGGATTTTCTGGATTGGCTTGCCGATAGCTGTGGCCGGTATACGCCGACGGTGGCGACCGATCCGCCGGATGGTTTGGTCCTCGACATTACCGGCTGCACGCATCGCTTTGTCCATGGCGAAAGCGGATTGGCGAACGATCTGATCCAGCGGCTTGATCGAATCGGGCTATCAGCACGCCATGCGATTGCGGCGACGCCCGATGCGGCCTGTGCGCTGGCCCGCTTTGGCGGGGAGACTGTTGGCGCGCTGTGTGTGACAGCCTTGCGGACGGGGCCCGACATTCATGTCGCTCTTGCCCGGGCCGGATTGCGGCGGATTGGTGACCTGGCGACCTTGCCATCTGCGCCATTGGCTGCCCGGTTTGGCGCAGAGCTGCCGGTCTTGCTTGCCCGTATCCTGGAGCAACAGGATGCGAGGATTGTGCCGCGCCGCACGCCGCCTGCAATCACCGTTGACGCACGCTTTGCCGAACCCATTGCGCGGACCGACGATGTGCTCGCAGCGATCACGCACCTGATTGGCGAGGCCGTCATTGCCTTGTCCGAACGCGGCGAAGGCAGTCGGAGATTTGCTGTGGCGCTGTTCCGAAGTGATGGCCACATCGTCCGCCTGACAGTCGAGACAGCGCAGCCAGTGCGCGATGTCAAAGTGCTTGATCGATTGTTTCGGGAACGGATCGATACGCTGGCCGACCCGCTTGATCCAGGCTTTGGCTATGACCTGATACAGTTGGATGTTGTCGTCGCCGAACCGCTCGCTCTGGTACAATTACAGCTTGAAGGCGGCGCGATTGCCGATGCGGAGATGGTCGCGCTGATCGACCGACTGATCGTGCGCCTTGGGCGAGGCCGCGTGCAGCGCTTTGCTGCGATCGACAGCCATATTCCGGAGCAAAGCGCGCTCGAACTGCCCGTTGCCGACAGCCCGCGCACCATGGCTTGGCCTGCACTGGACCCGGGAGAGCCGCCACTGCGCCCGATCCACCTGTTTGACCCGCCACACCGAATCGATGTCATGGCCGAAGTGCCCGAAGGCCCGCCGCGACAGTTTAAATGGCGGCGCAATCTGCACGAGGTAGCCCGCAGCGAAGGGCCGGAGCGGATCGCCTCTGAATGGTGGCAGCGCGCCGACGGCAGGGGCCTAACGCGCGACTATTACCGGGTCGAGGATGTGCGCGGACGCCGCTTTTGGCTGTTCCGCCACGGCCTTTATGGAGCGGAGAAGGCCTATCCCAATTGGTATCTGCACGGACTTTTCGCGTGAGGGCGTTGGTCATATGAGCTTTGCAGAACTAGCCGCTGCGACCAATTTTTCATTCCTACATGGCGCATCGCATCCCTCTGAAATGGTCGCGACCGCCCTGGCGCTAGGACATCGCGGGATCGGCATTGCTGACAGCAATAGCGTTGCCGGGGTGGTGCGCGCGCATATCGCCCTGCGCGATATAAAAGAGGCGGTGGCGACGCCGATTGATTTCAAGTTGATTGTCGGCGCACGCTTGGTCTTTGCCGACAACACCCCGGACATTGTCGTTTATCCGACGACGCGGGTTGGCTGGGGACAGCTTTGCCGATTACTGACGACGGGCAATCTCCGTGCTGAAAAGGGCGGGTGCATATTGCGTTTCGACGATCTGATCACATGGCTACGCGACATGGCCGTGATCGTCATAGGGCGTGATTTGGCCATCATTCAGCGATTGAACACTATCAATGCCGGCAGGGTGTGGATTGGCGCGACAATGCATCGCGGCGGCCGGGACAGGCGGCGGCTGGCGGGATTGCAGGCCCTGTCAGCGCAAGCTGGCGCGCCGCTGATCGCGGTGAATGCACCACTTTATGCGTCGCCGGAGGATCGGCAGTTGCATGATATTCTGACCTGCATCCGAGAGAAGACTACTATCCACGCCGCAGGGCGAAAGCTTGTCGCCAACGCCGAACGCCACCTGAAATCCCCTGCCGAAATGACACGACTATTCGCCGATGCGCCGGGAGCGGTGGCTGAAACACAGCGCTTGCTCGATTGCATCGATTTCTCGCTCGACCAGTTGGCTTACGAATATCCGCATGAGCCGGTGCCCGCAGGCTACACGCCGCAAGCCTGGCTGGAGGAACTGGTCGCGACCCGCGCACGCGAACGCTGGCCCGCAGGCGTGTCCGCAAAGCTACAAGCGCTGCTCGACGGGGAACTGCCGATCATCGCCAAGGCCAATTATGCCGCATATTTCCTGACCGTTCACGACGTCGTTGCCTTTGCGCAAAGACGCGGCATCTTGTGCCAGGGGCGGGGATCAGCGGCCAACTCGGCGGTCTGCTTCGTGCTGGGGATAACGGCGGTTGACCCTGCGAAACACAGTCTGCTCTTTTCGCGGTTCATCTCCGAAGAACGCAAGGAGCCGCCTGACATTGATGTCGATTTCGAGCATGAGCGGCGTGAGGAGGTGATGCAATATGTCTATGAACGCTATGGTCGCGACCGGGCGGGTATCGTCGCGACCGTCATTCATTACCGCCCGCGCAGCGCGGTACGCGAAGTTGGCAAGGCGCTAGGTTTAAGTGAGGATATTACGACCCGCCTGATTGGAACGGTATGGGGCAGTCATTCGGGGACGATGGAGGCGAAGCGCTTTGCCGAAAGCGGCCTTGACCCGCAGGCGCATGAGATTGCCCGGCTGAACACCCTCGTTCAAAAAATCCTGATGTTTCCCCGTCATTTGTCGCAGCATGTCGGCGGCTTTGTTCTGACCGAGGACCGTCTCGACGAAACGGTGCCAATCCATAATGCCGCGATGGCGGACCGCACATTCATCGAATGGGACAAGGATGATATTGACGCGCTCGGCCTGATGAAGGTCGACGTTCTTGCGCTCGGAATGCTGACCTGCATCCGCAAGGCTTTTGCGATGATCGCAACGCATATCGGCAAGCAATATGCGCTCGACACTGTTCCTAGCGAGGGCGATGCCGTTTTCACAATGCTCCAGCGCGGCGACAGTATTGGGGTGTTTCAAGTCGAAAGTCGGGCGCAGATCAACATGTTGCCACGCCTCAAGCCTGCCGAATTTTACGACCTTGCCATTCAGGTGGCGATTGTCCGGCCAGGACCCATCCAGGGAGATATGGTGCACCCCTATCTGCGGCGACGACAGGGGCGCGAGGCAGTGGATTTTCCATCCCCGGCGGCGCCGCATAATCCAGATGAATTACGTGAGGTGCTCGGCAAAACCCTGGGCGTGCCGCTATTTCAGGAGCAAGCGATGAAGTTGGCGATTGTCGCCGCCGACTTTACCCCGTCCGAATCCAATCAGCTGCGCCGCGCGATGGCAACATTCCGTAATCTGGGAACGATCCAGAGTTTCCGGGAAAAGATGGTCGGCGGCATGGTCAAGCGCGGCTATGAAGCTGACTTTGCCGAGCGTTGTTTCAAACAGATTGAAGGCTTTGGCAGCTACGGTTTCCCCGAAAGCCATGCAATCGCTTTTGCGCGGCTCGTCTGGGTCTCATCCTATCTCAAGCATCATTACCCGGCAGTGTTTGCCGCAGCATTGCTCAATGCCCAACCAATGGGATTTTATGCGCCTGCCCAGATTGTCCGCGATGCGCGCGACCATGGTGTCGTAGTGCTGCCGGTCGATGTGAATGCAAGCGCTTGGGACAATAGCCTTGAGGATGGAGCTCTGCGCCTCGGGTTTCGCCAAGTAGACGGGTTCCGCGAGATCTGGGCCGATGCGGTTTTCACCAACCGCCCCTATGAGAATGTCGAAATGCTGGCGCGAAAAGCCGGCTTGCCTCCACAGGCCTTGCACCTGCTGGCCGATGCCGACGCGCTTGGATCGATCAATCTTAAGCGCCGCCCGGGGCTGTGGGATGTCCGGCGCACTCATAGCGATGTCCTGCCGCTGTTCGCTGCTGCCGGGGCGCATGAACTCGGACCTGAACCTGAAATACACCTGCCTGGAATGACCGCCAGCGAGGAAGTAGCGGCTGATTACCAGACGATCCGTCTATCGCTCAAAGGGCACCCAATGGCATATTTGCGGGACCGTTTTACCCGCGAAGGCGTGCTGAGCTGTGCAGCCACCGCAGCCGCAAAAAATGGTAAGCGGGTCAAGACTGCGGGTGTCGTCCTCGTCCGCCAGCGCCCCGGCAAAGGGAATGCAATCTTTATTACGATTGAGGATGAAAGCGGTATCGCCAATGTTGTGATCTGGGCCAGGCTATTCGAGGCGCAGCGGCGGCAGATCATGACCGCGCGACTGATGGTGGTCGAGGGCACGGTTCAGCGCAGTCCCGAAGGCGTGATCCATCTCATGGCAACGCGTATCCATGATCGCACTACTGAGCTGGCCCGTCTGTCGAGCACCCATGACACAAATCCGTTGCTGTCACGCGCCGATGAATTTCTTTACCCACAACATCCACGTGGCGGCCATCCGCGCAACGTGCGCGTGATTCCAAAATCCCGGGACTTTCACTGACCATGACCTGCAGCAATATTGTGCCAAAGCAGCAGCGGTGGCGGAGACGGAGGGATTCGAACCCTCGGTGCCGTTTGCACAGCACGCCGGTTTAGCAAACCGATGGTTTCAGCCACTCACCCACATCTCCGCACTTTGGTGGCGCACTGGCCTATAGCCAGCACCCCCGCGGGGCGCAACCACTGAACCATCGTCGATTGCGGCTCTGTCTGCCGCAGGATCGACTCGCATTGCCGCGTGATTCATTGCAGCGACAGCATTGGTGCGCATGGTGCACCATAAGCGGTATGCTGCCTGCTCTTAGGCGGCACCCATTCGACAATGGAGCGGGATAATGATGCATGGGATAGCCACACGGGTGGCACGGCTTGGACGTGCCATGGCAATCATCGCGGTGCTTGGACTCACAGCAGCCGCACCGATTGCCGCGCAGGTACGCAGCGTCGATCCTAATAGCGTCATCGACGCCGACCTCGACCAACCCGCACCCCCAGCTGCTCCGGTGCGTCCTGCGGACAATGGTGACCTTACACCTACCGAGCAACTCCCGGCTCCGCCAAGCGACGGCACAGCGACACCCGCCAACGCCACTGATGCCGCCGCAGCATCGGGGCAAACCTATCGTCAGGACGATCTGATAGGCGCGGCAGAGGGCGTCTTCGGTCGCGGCGCTGAGGGTTTGGCGCGGATCATCGAGGACATCTTGCTTGAGCAGGGTGAGCCGAACGGCTATATCGTCGGCCGTGAAGCGGGCGGTGCTTTTGTATTGGGCCTGCGCTATGGGTCGGGTACGCTGCACCACCGCGTTGAAGGCACCATGCCAGCCTATTGGACGGGGCCGTCAATCGGCCTCGATGCCGGAGCCAATGCCGGGAGCACCTTTGTGCTTGTCTATAATCTTCACGACAGCGCCGATTTATATCGCCGTTATGCAGCCGGCGAAGGCGCGGCCTATCTGGCTGGCGGTTTCAATGCCAGCTATCTGCGGCGCGGCGACATCGTGCTTATCCCTATCCGGCTTGGGCTTGGGCTGAGGTTGGGCGTTAATGTCGGCTATATGAAATTCTCACGACGGCAGCGGTGGTTGCCGTTCTGAGCGCGCTTGCGCGAGTAGCGGATTAGTAGCGGAGCAGCGACGTAACGCCGACTTCGGCAGCGGCAAGCCGTTCTCGCCCGCCAAGGTCGCCCAGCTCGATCAGGAACGCTGCACCCAGCACTTGCGCGCCAAGGCGCCGGACGAGTTCGGCTGCAGCGGCTACGGTGCCGCCGGTAGCCAACAAGTCGTCGACGATTACCGTCCGGCTGTCAGGCGCGAGTGCGTCGACATGGAGCTCGAGACGGTCGCTGCCATATTCAAGGCCGTAAGCGATGATGTGGGTCTGGCCGGGGAGCTTGCCCGGCTTGCGCACCGGCACTAGCGGCAGTCCAAGGCGAAGCGCGAGCGGTGCGCCGAACAGGAAGCCGCGCGCTTCCACCGCAACGATTGCATCGGGTGCCAGTTCAGCGACTTGCTCAGCCATGAGTGCCACCGCAACACCGAACAAAGCGGCGTTGGCGATCAGCGGCGTGATGTCGCGGAACTGGACACCCGGCTGTGGAAAATCCGGAATAATGCGGATGACAGCATCGATTTCCGCCAACTTCGCGGCGGTTATCCGGTCAGAAGCGGGTTGTGCATTGGTCACGCGCCGCTCCTGCCTTACAATCAATGTGCCTTTTTGTCCGCCCAGATAGCGCGATAGGATAAGAATGCGAGGATCGTGAAGATCAGCAAAAAGCCGAGCACCGCAAAACCCACACGGTGCCGCTGCTGCAATTCCGGCTCCGCCGTCCAGACGAGAAACGCCGACACATCGCGGGCCATTTGATCGACGGTGGCTTCGGTGCCATCGCTGTAGGTGACTTGGCCTACAGTTCGCAGCGGCGCGGTCATGGCGATGTTGAGACTGTGGAAATAGGGATTGTAATGCAACCCCGGCCCCGGTCGCAGCGATTGCGGCAGGTTGGCTGGAACGCGGCGATAGCCGGTCAGCAGCGAATAGATATAGTTCGCACCGTCCGCCCGCGCCTTGACCATCAACGACAGGTCAGGCGGCAGCGCATTATTGTTGGCGGCGCGCCCGGCCACTTCATTGGGATAGGGCGGCGGCAGTCGGTCCGCAGCTGTCGACGGACGGGTTGCTGGTTCGCCGGTGTCAGCGTTGACCGACGGCGATGGGATTGGCCAGCCAGCGGCAAGTGCCTTCACCTCATCCTCGTTATAGCCAAGATCAGCAAAGTCGCGGAACGAAACCAGGCTAGCGCTGTGGCAGGCCGAGCAGACTTCCTGAAAAACCTGCGCGCCGCGCTGGACCTGGGCAATATCGAACCGACCAAACATGCCATCGCTGGCGAGATCGGCCGAGCGCGCATGGCGATGCCAATATTCAGCGCTGTTGACCTCATTCTCCGCAGGCGTGGAAGCCATCTCGATCAGCGTCGTGCCGAGCGCCAGCAACAGCGCTGTGCAGAAACCTAGACCAACAAGGGGGCCGAAGAGACGAACCATTTTGCTCTTTCCTTTTTCGTCAATCAGGCCGGCAGAGCCGCACCGATAGGGCGGGTCGCCGTGGCAGAAGAACTGCCAAGCACCGCTTCGGTGATCGAATTGGGCAGCGGCAATGGCCGTTCAAATCGCCCGATCATCGGCAATATTATGAGGAAGTGCGCGAAATAGTAAATCGCCGCCACCTGACTGAGCGGAACCCAAAAGCCCTCAGCTGGCATCGCACCGCACACCCCAAGAACCAGGAGGCATGGCACAAGGCCGAACCAAAAGAACTTCTTGAACACCGGCCGATAAT
>JANOPV010000178.1:0-13101 GCA_031422035.1 Sphingomonas sp.
CGTCGGCGTTCTCACCGGGCGCAACCGTCAGCCGGTGGCCGCCGATGCGCAGTTCGCCGCCGGTCTGCGCGTCAAATTCGGTCTGGGTAACGCGGCGGCCATCATGATCGAACCCCAACGTCCCGAGCGCGGTGACCGACAGGCGGCGGCCATCGGAGGAGCTGAGCCGGACATGGTCGGGAAGCACGGCGAGGTCTTCGAGATAGACGGGGTGCGCGGGGTCGCGTCCAACAATCAGCGTATCGCTCTCAACCACCGTTTCGCGGGCAATCGCGCGCCCAGTGGCGGTGGTGCTGAGGCGGCGGAGGATGAAGCGCATCGCCGCCATTACCAGTAGAAAAAGACGCTGATGATGTGCGCGACGAGCGCCGCAATCAGCGCAAAAGTCAGCGGCACATGGAGATAGAGCCAGATTTCGAGCAGCGCCTTCAACCGCAAATGCCGCCTCAGCCGCAACAGCGCCGCCTGTTTCCTGCCGAGCAGGGTATCGACGCGTTCGAGCGGGTCGCTGCCATCATCAGGCTGGGCACCGGTAATGGCGCGGATCGCGGCCCGCGCCTGCGTCGTCGCGCATTGCGGGTAGCGGCCACCGAGCCGGGTCCAGATTGATCCGGCAAAGGGGTTGGCATCAAGGCTGCGGGCGACCTCGCCGGCCTGCGCTGGCGCGAGGGCCAGCGCGGCGCTGTGCAATTGCCGGTCGAGCGCGCGGACATCCTCCAGCATTTCCGCCTCGGTGCGCTCATCGCGATTGTTCGAGAGCGCGGCGGGCAGTGTTGCATAGGCGGTGATGCCCCAGATACCCGAGGCAATGACTAGCAGCATGAGCACCCAGGCGAGGGTGTGGACATTCCAGCCGAACTGGAAACCGCTGTGTAGGGTGCCGATGACGATGAGGCTGAGGCCGAGATAGACATGGGCTGAGGTCCACGCCTTGAGCGACCAATGGCCCCGCGTCATCACCCGCTTGCGCAAGCCGAGCATGGTCAGCCACAGGATGAGCAGCGCGCCGATGGTGCCGAGCGTATAGCCATACCAACTGCCGCCGTTATGGCGCGGGGTAACGTCGATCAGCGCATAGCTGACGATGGTGATGAGGCTGAGCCCGATGGCGATTTTGAGCCACAGCCAGCCGCGATGCGACAAAAAGCCGCCATGGATGTTCGCGCGCTCGCGCTGGGTATGGGCGGCACGGGCGGTTTTGCGGCTGGTGGCGCGTCGTCCGGCCATCAGTCGCCATCCTGTTGAAGTCGAGCGACCGACAGGAACGCCTCCGGCCCGACGCGGATGGCGGCACCGGTGGGGCAGGCGCGGACGCACGCGGGGCCGCCCTTGATCCCGGCGCACATGTCGCATTTGACGGCTTTTTTGGGTGGGGCGACGCCGCCCGCATAATTCTTCTTTGCCCATTTACCGGGCGGTTCACCGGGACCGGGGCCAATCCCGAAGAATAACCAGGACAGGACGCCGGGCTTTTTGGGCGGGACCGCGTCCATCCGGATGACGCCATAGGGGCAATAGCGTTCACAATTGCCGCAACCGATGCAGCTATCATCGATAAACACTTCGCCGTCGGGTCCGCGATGGATGGCGTTTGGCGGACAGTCTGCCATGCAGTGCGGATGCTCGCAGTGGCGGCAGCTGGTGGGGACATGGAGGTGGGCAAAGGTCGCCCCGGCTTCGCGGTCCAATCGCGACAGGCCATCATGGCTGTCGGCACAGGCTTTCTCACAATTGTCGCAGCCGACGCACAGATTTTCGTCGATCAACAGGACGTCAGTTGCCTCGCCAATGCCATTGTCGACGAGGAATTTGGCGGTTTCGGAATAGAGATCGACCGCACCGGAAAAGCTGGCCTTGTGGCTTTCAATGAAGCTGTTGAGATCCTGGCGCGCCGCCATTTCGGCACGCGCACTGTCGCGCAATGCCGGGCGCGCAGCGAGCAGTTCGCGAAACGCCACGCCGCTGACTTTGACAACCTCGGATTTGATCGCGGCGCGGACGGTGGCGGTGCGCACGCCGCCGCCGAGCACTGCCATTTCCCCGACATAGCTGCCGGCTGGCAAATAGCGCAGGAACACCGGCTTGCCGCCAATCTGCTTTTCGACGACCATCGACCCTTGGCGGATGACGAAGATGTCGTCGCCGGTATCACCCTCGGCAATCACGGTCGTGCCCGCGGGCACCAGCTGCACTTCGGCGCTGTCGAGGACGGGGGTGAGATCAGCCGGGGTCAGGCCGGAGCCGAACATCTGGAGCAATTGCCGTTCGAGGCTGATGCGAGTGATTGCGCGTTTGGCCCCCGGCACCGAGCTCATCAATTTGAGCGCGGCATTGCGTGACATTTCAACGACGATTGCGGGCGCGCTGGCGCGAATGGTTGCACCCCGGCGGCGGCCCGAAATCAAGCCAACTTCGCCGAAAATGCTGCCGGATTCGATCTCTACTGTCTTGCGCGGATCATCGGCGGCGACTTGCACAGCGACCGCGCCGGCGGCGATGGCAAACAGCGAAGAGCCGGGCGCGTTGCGTTCAAAAATGACTTCGTCGGCGCGGTAGCTGCGGACGTCGGAGTCGAGGAGAAATTCGCGCAATTGCAGCGGTGAGACATCGGCGAAAATCGCGATGCGGCTGCCCAGCCAAGCAATCCACTCATCGACGCTGCGATTGCCCGGCAACCCAGCAAACAATGCGGCGAGCAACGGCTCATCAACGGGTTTCAGCGCGTCATTACCGGCGATGAATTCGACGACATCATGCCCCTGATTCATGCAGTGCTTGATGAGCGGATAGCCCGCCAGCGCGCCGATGACGTGGATGCCGGGGACGGTGGTTTCAAAGATGGGCGAGAGTTGGGGAAAGGCCTCCCGATCCGGGCCGGTGAAGACGATCCCCGCGCCCTCCAGAAAGGCACGCGGTGCGACTGAGCCCAGACGGGCGATGATGCGGTCGCAGCGGATGCGCTCCTCGCCATCGCGGGTTTGCAAGCTGATGTGCTTGGCCTCGATGCTGGTCGTCGAGGTTTCAATCCGGACGCTGATCCGGCCGGCGTCGCGTGCATCCATCAGCGCCGCCACATTCGGGCCCTTGGCTCGCGAAAAATCGCCGTCGCGGTTGAGGAGGGTGACGATATTGCCCTGGGCTTCGTCGGCGGCGAGGCCGAGCGCGTTTTCAATGCCGGCATCGCCCGCGCCGATGACGGTGATATGTTCGTCGACATATTCGCCGGGGTCGTTGAGCTGATACTGGACATGCGCAAGGTCGCCGCCGGGGCAGCGCATCCGGTTAGGGTTACCCTGGGTGCCGATGGCGAGGACGATATGCGCGGCCTGCCATGTCCGGCCATCAGCGGCACGAACGGTGAAGCCGCCTTTTGCACCCTCAATCGCGCTGATGTCTGCGCCGTAATCGACGGCGAGCCCGGCCCCCTGCTCATCCCATCGACCGAGGATCGATTCGCGGGTGCCCGCGGCAAAATTGACGTCCGAGCGCAGCTCCAGCTGCACCGGCGTCGCCATCACATGCTTGCCTTTTTGATATTTGTAGATGGTGTCCGACAGGTGATCGGTCTTTTCGAGCAGGCGATATTTGAGGCCGCGCCCTGCCGCCCGCCCGGCAGCGCTAAGCCCCGCGGGGCCGGAGCCGATGATCAGGATGTCGAGCAGGTCTGTCATTGGCGCACATATCCAGCGCTAGCCCGCGGCCGCAGTGACCATGCGCACAAGACCATAGCGTGCACCGCTTCCCCTTCCCCCGATAGAAGATTGCGCCCGTCGTGCGGGCCATGCGTGCGACCGCTGTTATTGCAGGGAAGCTATGCGCCGCTGGGCGGCCCCGTCAACCGTGAAGGTCAGGCGTCGATCAATGAAATGACGGGGGCGGGCTGTTTCGGCAATTTTGCAGCGGGCGGAATGGCGGAACTCGCCATCTGGCTCCAGCCCTGCGGGCCGAGCTGCTCCATCGGCTTGAACTTCGCCTTATAGGCCATCCGCGCCGAACCGTTGATCCAATAGCCGAGATAGACATAGGGTAGGCCCGCCCGGGCTGCGCGGTCGATATGGTCGAGGATGATGAAGGTGCCGAGGCCATCGCGGCCGGACGCATCGGCATCGTAAAAACTATAGACCATCGACAGGCCGTCGCCCTGACGGTCGGTCAAACAGGCCCCGACGAGACGACCGGGGCGGCCGTCGACATCAGGTTCGCGATATTCGACGACGCAGGTGTCGACCGGCGAATGTTCGACCATCGCCGCGAAATCTTCTTCGCTCATATCCGCCATGCCGCCTTCGGGATGGCGAGCATCGAGATAGGCGCTGAGCAGATCATATTGTTCCTGGGTGCCCCAGGGTTCGCGGGCGCGCACCACGAGATCGGCATGGCGCTTCATCGTGCGTTTTTGCGAGGCGGTAGGCTGGAACGCCTGGGCACAGACGCGGACCGAGATGCAGGCGGTGCAATCAGCGCAACTGGGGCGATAAGCGACATTCTGGCTACGGCGAAACCCGATCCGGCTGAGCGCATCATTGAGTTCGACGGGATTGGCGCCGCCGAGCTCGGTAAACACCTTGCGCTCAAATTTGCCCGGCAAATAGGGGCACGGCGTTGGGGCCGTCACGAAGAAGCGGGGAAAACGAAATGGGGCAGTCACGGCGCGGATATGTCCCTTCATGGGTGGGCAAGTTCGCTGGTCCATATCCTGTATGGCAAGCCGCCAGCATGATGCAAAGCGCATTTACCACGGTTCGGGTTCGGTTCGCCGCAGTGAGTCAATCCGGGACAGCGCGGCGGCGGACTGGCATTAAGCCAGCTCCACCATTGTCACCTGATAATTGACCTTGCGCAGCGCGGCGACGAGGGTGTCGAGATGGTCCCGATCCCGGGTTTCGCACTCAATGTCGGTGATGAGCCCCTTGGCCGGGAGCGTCGTGAAAATCCGCTGATGGTAGATTTCAACGATGTTGACGCCCTGTTCGTTGAACACTTTCATGACGTTATACAGCGCGCCGGGCCGGTCCTGAAGCCGGATGCGCAAGCGGGCGAGGCGGCCCGAGCGGGCGAGATCGCGCAGCAGGACATTGGCGAGCAGCCGCGTGTCGATATTGCCGCCGCACAGGATCAGCCCGACATTACGCCCCTGAAAACGATCACCATGAGCGAGCATCGCGGCGAAACCAGCGGCCCCTGCGCCCTCCACCACGGTTTTTTCGATCTGCAACAGCAAGCTGACCGCGCGTTCGAGGTGCCGTTCAGCGACGAGAATGATGTCGTCGGCCAGTTTGGCGACAATCGCGGAGGTGAACTCACCCGGCTGTTTAACCGCAATCCCCTCAGCCAGGGTATCGCCTTCACACGGCATGTCGACATGGTTGATGCGGGCATACATTGACGGATAAAGTTCGGCCTGGACGCCGACGAGCCGGATGTCGGGTTTTATCGCGCGGGCCGCCGTGCCCATCCCGGAGAACAGCCCGCCGCCACCGATGGGGATGATGAGCGTGTCGATTTCTGGCGCGTCTTCCAGCATTTCCAGCGCCACCGTCCCCTGCCCTGCGGCAATCCTGGGGTCGTCGAACGGGTGGATGAAGGTGAGCCCGCGGTCCGCCTCTAGGTCGCGCGCATGGGCGTTGGCGTCGTCATATTTTTCACCGTGGAGGATAATCTCCGCGCCGTGACTGGCGGTTTGCTGCACCTTCACCTGCGGCGTGGTGGTCGGCATGACGATGGTGACCGGCACCCCGAGGCGGGCGCCATGATAAGCGAGGCCCTGCGCATGATTGCCAGCGCTGGCGGCGATGACTCCGCGCGCGCGCTGTTCCGCATCGAGTTGTAGCAGCGCGTTCAATGCGCCGCGTTCCTTATAGGCGGCGGTGAACTGGTGATTTTCGAACTTCAAGAACACCCGCGCGCCGACCATGTCGCCCAGCGTCCGGCTTTCCATCGTCGGGGTGCGGACGACGGCATCACCGATCCGCACGCGGGCGGCGCGGATGTCGTCGATGCCAAAGGCCGTCTCGGCGGCAGTTGCGCAGGGTGGGGCGGGCGGGCTGGTGGTCGGTGCGTGCATAATGGCTGCGGCCCTATAGCATCTGGCGCGCGGCGCAAACCGCCGTTATGCGATGATGCATATGGCAAACATCGGATTTATCGGGCTCGGCGTGATGGGCGCGCCCATGGCGGGGCATCTGGCCAAGGCTGGGCACAGCCTGACCGTCTATAATCGCAGCCGAGCCAAGGCCGACGCCTGGGTTGCGCGGCACGGGGGCACCGCCCTTTTCTCCCCCGCTGCGGTGGCTGAGGGCGCGCAGGTGGTCATCAGCTGCGTCGGCACCGACGACGACCTGTCCGCTGTCACGCTGGGCCGTGATGGCGCATTCCGCGCAATGGCCAAGGGTGCGCTGTATATCGACCACACCACCGTTTCCGCGCGAATAGCCCGGCAGCTTTCGGTGGAGGCGGCGGAACGCAAATTGCTGGTCGTCGATGCGCCAGTCACCGGTGGTCAGGCGGGCGCGGAAAACGGCACACTGACCATCATGTGCGGCGGTACCGCGGCGGGTATCGCCATGGCTGAACCAATTTTGGCGGCCTATGCCAAGCGAGTGGTGCATGTCGGCGGGGCCGGCACCGGGCAGACCGCCAAGATGGCCAACCAGATCGCAATAGCGGGCGTGCTCGCCGGGCTGAGCGAGGCGCTGCATTTTGCGCAGCGCGCGCATCTTGATCTCGACAAGACATTTGATGCGATTTCCGGGGGCGCGGCGGCGAGCTGGCAGATGGATAATCGCTGGCACTCGATGGCCAAGGATGAGTTTGATTTCGGCTTTGCGGTCGACTGGATGCGCAAGGACCTGGGCCTCGCCATCGAAGAGGCGCGGGCCAATGGCGCGACGCTGCCGGTCGCTGCTCTGCTCGACCAGTTTTTCGCCGACCTGCAAAATATGGGCGCGGGCCGCCAGGATACCAGTGCCCTGATCCGGAGATTGCCGAAATGAACGTGCGCATAAACCTGATCCTCACCGCGTTGCTCTGTGCCACCGCTACCCCCGCGCTGGCTGACACACTGGTCGATAATGTTGAGGGGTGGACGCTGAATGCGGCGGGCGAGGTCCGGCGGTTCAACGGGTTGGTCATCGATGATGAGGGCCGGGTTGAGCGATTGCTCCAGCGCGGCGAGCGGCGGCCCGAGCGGCCCGATTACCGGATCGATGGGCGCGGCCAGGTGCTGATGCCGGGGCTAATCGACGCGCACGGCCATGTCATGGGGCTGGGCTTTCAGGCGATGACACTGGACCTGAGCGCGACCAATTCCCTGGCTGAGGCGCAAACCGCGGTCCGCGATTATGCCGCCGCCAATCCGGGGCTGCCATGGATATTGGGGCGCGGCTGGAACCAGGAACGGTGGGGCATGGACCGGTTCCCGACTTCGGCGCAGCTCGACGCCGCGGTGAATGACCGGCCCGTCTGGCTGGAACGGGTCGATGGCCATGCTGGCTGGGCAAACAGCCGGGCGATGATTGCCGCCGGGGTGAATGCGAGGACGCCGGTGCCAGCCGGGGGCCGGATCGAAATGATTGCGGGCGGGCCGAGCGGGATATTCGTCGATGCGGCGATGGCGCTGATCGCCCGGCACCGGCCCGAGCCGCTGGCGCGCGACCGCGACCGGGCGCTGGTGCTGGCACAGCAAAACCTGCTGTCGCGCGGGGTGACGGCGGTGGCCGACATGGGCACCCATATCGAGGATTGGCAGGCTTATCGCCGGGCAGGGGATGCGGGAACGCTCCATGTCCGGATCATCGGCTATGCGGCGGGTATCGACCAGATGACGCTGATTGCCGGGGGCGCGCCGACGCCGTGGCTGTATCAGGACCGGCTACGGCTGGTGGGAGTAAAGCTGTTTCTGGACGGCGCACTCGGTTCGCGCGGGGCGTGGCTGCTGGAGCCCTATGCCGATGCGGCAGGGCAACGCGGGCTGCCGATGCTGAGTGATTCGGCGCTGCGCAACCGGATCGTCCGGGCAACGATGGACGGATTTCAGGTGGCGATCCACGCCATTGGTGACGCCGCCAATCGCGAAGTGCTCAACGCGATTGCCGACATCGCTCCCTCCTTTCCCGGCGACCGGCGCTGGCGAGTGGAGCATGTGCAGATCGTCGATCCCGCCGCTATTGCCCGATTTGGACAGAACGGCGTGATCGCATCGATGCAGCCGGTGCACCAGACCAGCGACCGGCTGATGGCGGAGGCGCGGCTGGGTGCGGGGCGGCTAGCTGGGGCCTATGCGTGGCGGAGCATCGCAGCAGCGGGCGCGCCACTGGCGTTCGGTTCCGATTTTCCGGTGGAGGACCCCAACCCCTTTGTCGGCCTGGCGGTGGCAATCACGCGTGAGGACGCGGCGGGCGAGCCGTTCGGCGGCTGGCGGCCAGAGGAGCGCTTGACCCGCGAGGCGGCGGTGGCGGCGTTCACGCGCGGGGCGGCCTTTGCCGGCATGGCTGAGGACCGGCTGGGCAGCCTGGTGCCGGGCATGCGCGCCGATTTCCTGCTGGTTGACCGCGATGTCCTGATCGCCAGCCCGACCGACATCCGCCGGATGCAGGTCAATGAGACGTGGGTGAACGGGCGACGGGTGTTTGTGCGCGGACAAGCAGCGGCACCGCCTGAGGCACCAGCCCGCCCCTGATACCACCAGCGCTGGCAGCAAAAGGCCGCCCGGATTGCTCCGGACGGCCTGCTGTTATGCGGTAATCCGAGGGATCAGGGCAGTTCGGTAATCAGCAGCTGGGCCGGGGCGACGCCGCCAGCATAGGTGCCAACCCAAATGTCATAGACGCCCGACTGCGGACGGCTGAAAAACACCTGCGCGTTGAGGCCACCGCCGCTGTCATCGTCGCAATACCAGCGGCCATCAGCCGCGTTGACGATCAGCGTGGTATCGACCCCCGAGCGGGTGCGGAACACCAGTGGCAGCGAGCCAGCGGTGTAGGTCACCTGGAAATCAGGCGCGTCAGAGATCATGCCGCGGCACGGGCTGCCGATGCTTTCAGCGTTCAGATTACCACCAGCATCCACCTGGACCACATAGGGATCCGGCGTGAAGCCGCTGTTGAGGAAAATTTCGCCATAGTTGGCGCGCAGACCCATGTTCTGCGCAACCACTGCGGCAGGAGCGGCGGCCATCAGCGCGACAGCGGCCAGTGCAGCAAATTTCTTCATCGCTCATTCCTTCCAATTCTTAAGATCACAAATTCTTTGTGCGACCGGAGACTGCAAGGTCGGGCAATGCCCCCCTTCACTTGCTACCCAAAGCGCAGATAGACGATTAGCACCGCGCTTCCAACTCTAAGATGAACGGAAACTTTCGGTTCGATGAACAAGCCTATTATTTCGCGGATAAGAGATCAAGCTGATACATTTATGCGTCTCAGGCGGACAAAATGACGGAAATTATTGGCCCAAAGCCAGCCCGCGAATCCCATTTGCCCCGCCCCGGCCCCTCTGCTAGGGCCCCCGGCAAGGCGTAATGCCACGCACCCGTAGCTCAGCTGGATAGAGCGTTGCCCTCCGAAGGCAAAGGCCACACGTTCGAATCGTGTCGGGTGCACCATTTTTAGAACTGACCGTCGAAGCTCTCCTCCCGTCGCGCTGGGCACAGGGACGTGTAGGTCTTGTATTTGTCGGCTCCGCCGACGGCCTGTATTTGTCAGCTCCGCCGACGGGGCAATCGAATCGTGTCGGGTGCACCATATCCTGAAATGATTCGGATCAGCGTCGGGTTGAGCCAAATTGTCCAACCGATTGACTTAAGGGTGGGACAGGCGTCTGCTGTGCATTCTCGGCAGGGGAGACATGCGATGCGCTTTCGTTCAGGCGGCTCTGGGATGGCGGGCCGGTTTCTCGCGGCCATGCTGCTGACGCTGGCGGCGATTGCCGCAGCGCGCAGCCAGGGTGGGGACGTTGAGGTGGACGACGACGCCACTGACCTCGGCCAGAGTGAGGACGCTGCCCAAGAGCTTTGCCCCGGTGACGGCGATGCCATCGACACCGAGGAGGAACTTGCAGAGTTTGCCGCCTATGATGACGACGAATTGTTCGTTCTGGATGATGACAGTGACTGCCTGGACAATGAGCCAGAAGCAGCACCCTATAACTCGACTGGCAACCCACAGGTCCTGACCTCGGGGATATTGCCGCTATTGGCGGCTGGCCGCGCTGCGTCGCCGCCTGGCGATGCGCCTGCTGCACCAGCGCGCATGGTCCCCCGGTCGTCGGGCGGGCGGGTGGCCAATGATGCCGAGGTGCCTTGGCAGGTGCAAATATTCCAGCCGTGGACCATGGCCCAGCTCAACCAGTGGGGGATGACCACCGGCGGACGCGCTTTATGGGAGTTTCAGCATCTGTGCGGTGCGACATTAGTCGCCGACAACTGGGCGCTAACCGCGTCGCACTGTCTGCCGCCGAGCGCGGCGACCACCGGTTACCGGGTCCGGCTGGGTGCGGAAACGATTCATAACGATAGCGTCTATACCTATCGCATTGACCGGGTTGTGCCATTTAGCGGCACTGCCGGGCCGGCATCCAATGGGGTCTGGCGCATCCACGACATTAGCCTGATCCACTTTACTGACGACCGCAACGTGGGTCGCCCGTCCGCGACCCAGGCGCGTGCCATCGCCATTGACCGCGGACCATCACTGGCTGACGAAGCCGGAGTTTATGCCACCGGCTGGGGCCGGCTCAGCAACCAGAGTGCCGGGCCGGCATCGGTGATGATGAAGGTGCAGATGAACATCGTTACCAATGACCGGTGCGCGCGCGGGCCGTGGGGCACGAATTTTGTCCATGATATGGTCCTATGCGCAGCAGCGCCTGGCCGACAGACATGCCAAGGCGACAGTGGCGGGCCACTGGTGAACAGCGTCGGTCCACCGCGATTAGTTGGCGTCGTCAGCTGGAACAATGCCGATTGTATTGGCGATGTCGGTCGCCAAGGCATCTATACCCGCGTCGCGCGCTATGCGGCATGGATCGACCGGACGATCCGCTAGTTGCAAACGCCGCTAGCGCACTGCGAGGGGGCGGCACGGTTCAAAACCACCGCGCCGCCCGCCATCTAACCCAGGATTATTATTGGCTCGTCGGCGGGGTCACCCGGCCGCCACCGCTGCTTGACGGCGCACCATCGACGGGCGCGTCAGCGGTAGCCGCAGCGTCAGCGCCAGCTGCAGCAGCGCCTTCAACCGCAGCGTCGGCGGGCGGAGCATCCGTCGTCGCCGCAGCGGGCGCGGCGGTTTCGTCTGGGACATCGGTGGTGACGGCATCATCAGTCGAGGTTGCCGGCGGATCGCAGGCGGCGAGGCCCGTTGCGGCCAAGAAGGTCAATCCGATAACGGTGAGTTTACGCATGGCGGTGTTCCTTTACGGGTTGGATATGGTGGCATTTCAACAATCAAATCATCCGGCTCGCCATGCCGCCATCCTCTACACCATGCGGAGGGACCGACGCGGCGTCCGGCTTACGGCTATGGTCCCTGTCCTCCCTTCATTGGAACTGCAAGGTGGTGAGCAGCGCATTAAAGTCGCCGCGGCGGCGCAACGGGTCGAGCAACGGATCGACCTTGAGCGTGATCAGACCGGAATCTCCGGCAGCGCGCGCTGCGCGCAGGGCCAACATGGCAGCATCGGGTTCGGTCCACTGGGCCGCAATCTGGGCCTGTTGGTAATACGTCACTTGCCCAGTGCCCAAACCAGTGACGATACGACGGCGCGCCGCCTCGGCCTCCGGCCTGCGTCCCAACCGGAATGAGACGATCGCCAGTCCCGTGTCGCGGAGCAGCGGCGATTGTTCGCGACGATATGCGGCCAGTGCCTCTGGCAACTGGCCGAGCATATACAAAACATCGCCCATCGGCGCGTACGCGGTGCCAAGGTCAGGCTCTAGCGCCAACGCCCGCTCCATCGGCGGCAGAGCACGCGCAAAGTCATGTGCCCAATAGGCGATCAACCCCGCAGATTTCAGCATGAGTGGGTTTAGGGGATCAAGGGTCACGGCGCGGTCGATGGCCGCGCGGGCCTCTTCAAACCGGCCGGTCTGCGCCGCGAACTGCGCAAAGCGCGCCAGCACATTGGCATCGCCATTGCCGAGGGTTCGCGCACGGTCGAAAGGCGCGCGCGCCGACCGCACGTCCAGCTGCGCTTGCGACAGGACAAAGCCCAGTGTCGATTGCGATTCGGCATGATTGGGGGCCAGCGACACCGCGCGCCGCGCTGCGATCAGAGCGGCGGCATAGTTGGCACGGGTTTCGGACAAATTGCCATAAAGGCTGCCAATCAAGGTTAGCGAACGTGCCCGCGCCGCGTGGGCGGCAGCAAAGACCGGGTCGGCAGCAACAGCGGCATCAAAATATGCTAGGGCAGCGAGGTCCATCTCCTCCGATGATGCGCGACTGTAGAGATCCCGGCCGCGCAGAAATTGATCATAGGCGTTGGCGTTGGTCGTCCCCCCAATGTCCAAAACGTCGCGATCGTCGACAATCTGTTCGGTTATCGCTGCGGTCACAGCCGCGGCGATTTCACTCTGGACCGCGAAAATATCATCCATGGTTAGGTCAAATGTCTTGCTCCACTGGTCGCTATTCGTCGCGCGGTTGATGAGATTAGCCGAAATCCGCACGGCCTCACCCGACCAGCGGACATTCCCTTCGAGCAGGAAGGCGACCCCCAATCGACTGGCGATCGTCGCGGCATCGCCGCCGCCCTCAGCTGCGGCCAGGGATGAGGACTGGGCAATCACACGCAGCGCCGTATTGCGGGACAGCTGCGACCGCAGCTCTGCTGAAAGTCCGTCCGCAAAATAATCGCGCGCGGTGCCGCCGCCAATATTTTCAAACGGCATCACGGCGATGCCCCGGTCAGCCGACGCGGCGTTGTCCAGCAAGCCAAAATACCAAGCACCCGTCAGCGCCGCCAAGCCAGTGCCACCAGCCGCGCCGAGCAGCATCATGCGCCGTGACAGTAGCGGCGCCGACGCGGCGGCGGGTGGCAGCATGGCCAGTCGGTGCTGCGCAGCCGGCTGCGCAGCGTGCGACACTGCCGTAACGCTGTCGA
>JANOPV010000179.1:0-1612 GCA_031422035.1 Sphingomonas sp.
GTCAGCAGCTGGGTGACATCAGGGCTTGGCGTGGTGTTCGCAGGGGTCGGCGGCGCGACGAGATCGTATATCTGTCCCCATTCCTGCGCCCACATATTGCCGAGAAGATCGGCGCGGATCGGCCCGGTCGCGGCCTGAACCTCGTCGCCATAATGGCGGTTTAGCCCGGCCCGGACATAGCAATGCAGCTCGTCATAAAGCGGCTTCACTTCTTGCCACAGGCGCTCCGTCAGGGCGGAAAACTGCTCCGGCGTCATGTCGTAGTTGGAACGCCAAAGTGCGCCGACATTGGCAAAGCCGAGTTCCTCTGCGCCGTCATTCGCAATTTCGACCATGCGGGCATAGTCGCCCGCGAGCGGCGCACCGACATTGGCGTGCCAACTGGTCCACATTTCGGCGAGCTCGGCAGGGTTGCGGTTGGTGCCCATCGCCGCTTCGATGTCCGAACCGTTGACTTCCGCGCCGTTCAGCGTGCCGCGACCACGCCCATAGGCCGATGACATCCGGGTGACGATGGTGGCCAGCTCCTCAGCTGCGCCAGCCCGGGTCGGGGCGGGCAGCGTAATCGAGGTGCGCAGCATGGTGAGTTTCCGCCGGGTTTCGGTGCTGATCCCTGCGACATTGGCGAACCGCGCTGCTTCGAGCGCGAGGCGGACGGAAAGCTCGGTGCCCTCTGCGCCCGCTGCGGCGGCCAATGCCTCGGTATCCGGCGTGATGTAAGTTTCCTGCACCCAGAGCACCCGCTGTGAGCGGTTAGAATAAGCAAGCAATTGTCGCTCGGCGTCGGCGACGAAGGCGTCGGCGTCGGCGGGGGTGAGCGCGCCCGGTTGCGCTGGAGCAGGCTGGCGTTGCGGCTGGGGTTGCGGTTGGGGTTGGGGTTGGGGCTGCGCTGCGGCATCGCGATCCCGACCGGCACGGCGCTGAATCTGGTCGGCGGAGGGTGTAGCCGGATCCGCTTCAACTGGAGCGACGGGCACCTCGGCAACGGTAACCGCCTCGGTTGCGGCAGCAGGCATGGCCAAGGCCAGCGGCGCTGTGGTCAGGCTGAACGATAATATCAGGCGGGCAAGCGGACGCATGGATGATCTCCCGGTGGGGCCGCCCTTAGGGGTGACGGCTCCCTTCACGCCCGTGAACGTGGCGCGCGCTGGCGTGGCCGTCAAGCGGTGAGAAAGGTCGCCATCGCCTGGCCCAGTGCGGCCTCGGTCACGCTGCTCATATGGGTGCCGGGGATTTCGATATAGCTGGCATCGGGGAGGGCGGCGGCAAGCTCTGGCGCGCTGCCATTATCGCGGTCATCCGCGCCGCAGATGATGAGCGTGGGCATGGTGATGGACGTGAGCAGCGCGGGATCGGTATCGACAAAGGTGCCCAGCAAATGGCGGGCCGCAACCCGGTCCGTCCCCATGGTTTTCAGAAACTGGATCGCCAGCCATTCGGGATCACCGCGCTGGGCCGTTTCAAACCGGTCAAGGACGGTGACGAAGAAATCGCGGCGCTGGGCCCCGCCGGTTAATCCGGTCAGCCCCATGCCGCCAAGGGCTAGTCGGCGCGGGGTTAGCCCGGCAATCACCGCCCGCACACAAGTGCGCGCGCCGAGCGAAAAGCCGCC
>JANOPV010000180.1:0-7676 GCA_031422035.1 Sphingomonas sp.
GGCACGCGGGTAATGGTGAACCCGTCGCGCAGCGCCTGCCGGACGATGCCGAAGCCGAAGTTCGACGCCCAAAAGGCTTCGGCCTCGGCTGGCGGGACCACGCCGCGTTCATTCCAGGTGGTGGTGCCATCAAATCCGACCTCGAACAACAGCCGCTCGCCATCATGCGCGGCGATGCGGACCATGCCGTCGGCAGCGTGGGCGACGGTGCGGTCGGGGTTCATTACGCGCCACATGCGATAGGACGTGGCGACGGAGCGCGGGGCGGCGCTGTCAGGGCTGTAGAAGGTGGCGTCGCCGGTGAGAATCAGCGAGCGCGGATTGAGCCAGGTGTCGCCGCCAGCGGCCTCCACCGCGCCTTCGAGGATGGCGCGGCCGGTGAGCCCGGTTTCGGCGCGAGCGGGTTGGGCAAGTGCTGAGGCGGCTGGCAACATTGCCAAAAGGCAGCCGATTGCGATTGCCATCACGCCTCTTTGCATTACGCTGCTCCCGATCCGTCCGGCCAAGTTGTCCGGACATATTGGAGTGAGCGTTGCATGTTGTCCACCTTGCTGTTGCCGCTGCTGCTGGGGTTGCAGGCATCGCACGTATCGCCAGCGGCAAGAGAATTGCCGCGCGCCGTCCTGACCAATGAAGAGCAGGTCTATTTCGAGCGCGAAGCCGGTCGGACGCCGCCGTCTTGGGTCGGGTATATGATCATCCGGGAAAATGGCGAAACGCTGCGCCAGCCCGTTGACCAATTTGGTGCAGAAATGGGCCAGCCGGTCGCCGCGCGGGATGGCGATGTGTGGAGCGACAATGGACAGGCTGTCACCACCATAGTCGACGGCCAGAGGATTGAGCTGCGCAGTGCCAACCCCTTTGTCTGCTGGGTCTCCGTCCGCCGCCATGCTGACCGCGCCAATGGTGAGGCGGACTGGTCATTCGACAGCCGGCTGGTGATCCACGACCAAGGTGGCCGCGTCCTCGTTCACCCCGAAGGCGCACCGCCGGTGGTGATCCGGATGCGCAATGTGGTGTGGCCAGCCCCATCGACCAATCGCCCGAGCCTCGTGCTCTACGTCCACCGCCCCGAAACCCCCGACCGGGCCGAGAGTTATAGCTGGGCCGACCCCGATGCGCGGATGGTCGGCATCAATTTGCGCTGGATGCAAGCGAGTTGTTCGCGAACGGAGACTGCACCATGACCCTGACAGCCCGCATCACCGCTCATGGCGGCCCTGAGGTGATCCAATGGGTCGAGGGGGAGATTGACCCGCCCGGCGCGGGGCAGGTGCGGATGCGCAATACCGCCATCGGGCTGAATTTCATCGACACCTATCACCGGCGCGGGATTTATCCGGTGGTGTTGCCGTCCGGTCTCGGGCTGGAGGCCGCTGGCGTGATCGAAGCGCTGGGGGACGGCGTCACCGGCTGGCAGGTGGGGCAGCGCGTCTGCACCTTTGGTCCGGCGCTGGGCGCCTATGCGACCGAGCGCAATGTCGCGGCGGACAGTCTGTTTTTGATCCCCGACGACATATCGGACGAGATTGCGGCGGCGGCGATATTGAAGGCGTGCACGGCGGAATTTCTGGTCGAACGCTGTGCAAAGGTGCAGCCAAAATGGAATGTGCTGGTCCACGCGGCGGCGGGCGGCGTCGGGCTGATCCTGGTGCAGTGGTTGAAACATGTCGGCGCGCGGGTAATCGGCACGGTGAGCACCGAGGAGAAAGCGGAACTGGCGCGGGCCGCAGGGGCGGATGAGGTGGTGCTCTATGCTGGCGCTGGCAGCATGGCCGATGTTGCGCCCGCCGCCCGCGCCTTTACCGATGGCAGAGGCGTCGAAGTGGTGTTCGACGGCATTGGCATGGCGAGCTGGGAAGCGAGCCTCGATAGCGCGCGGCGGCGCGGGCTGATCGTCAACTATGGCAATGCCGATGCGCCCGTTGGCGGCGTGAACCTCGGCATCCTCGCGCAAAAGGGATCGCTGTATAACACCCGCCCGACCCTGTTCGATTATTACGCTTGGCCGCAGGAGCGGGAGGCGGGCAGCGATTATGTGTTCGACATGATCCGCAAGACATTCATTTCGGTGACGATTGGCCAGCGATATGCGCTGACCGATGCGGCACAGGCCCATGCTGATCTGGAAGGCCGGCGGACCACGGGATCGACGGTGCTGGTGCCTTAGTGCGCGATCCTCTCCCTCAGGGGAGAGGATATGGAGCCTTATGAGCGCAGCGAATTAGGCGCAGTTGGAGAGGGGAGTCGGCTGGAGCGAGCGTTAGCGGACTCCCCTCTCCCTGGCGCTACGCGCCTGTCCCTCCCCCCTGAGGGGGAGGGTTAGTTGCTCTGCACCAGCTCCAGCAGTTCTCCCACCGGGCCGCGCGTGGTTGCGACGCGCCTTCCAGCATAGAGCGGGCCATCGCGGACCAGTGGCGGGGTTATCCAGTCGGCGGTGATCGCCTCGAGGCTGTCGACCGCCAGCGTCACCAGCGCATTGCCGGGCGGGAGGTGACCATCGGCTTGCGGGCGGACAGTCGCGGCGGCGGGATATTCGTCGACCTCAATCATCGGCAACCGGCCGCGCTGGACCATGGAGATCGTCGACTGGGTGCCAGAAGGCAAGTCGAACGCTTTGTTTATCATCGTGTATTCCAGCGTATAGACCCCGCTTTCTTCGAGGCCGAGCCTGGCCTTGTACCAGTCTACCGCCGCCATGCGATCCGGCGCGGCGAGGATGACGATGAAGATTTTATCGACCGGGCACGCGGCCATCGGCAGGTCAGAGGCCGGCGTATTTTCCCGCACTTCGTTGAGATAGAGCATCTCCTGCCCTCGCCCCGTCACCTGCATGGGGATGAAATAGGGGAGCCCGGCGATTTCCTTTGGCGGGCCGACAATGTCGAAGCCGCTGCCGTCGAGGCGTGCGGGCCAGCCGTAAACGTCTTGCACGCTGAATTCATAGGCCGCCCAGCCATAGCTGCGGGTGGGCGCAAAATCCGCGGGCACGGGCTGTTCGATCAGGCGGATGTGGCAGGGCGCGCCGCTGGCGGGTTGCAGCGTCGCCATGGGCGCATTCGCACTGCCGGGACAGCCCCAGCTGTGCGCGAGATCGGCGGGGACGGTGGTGCGTTCCACCAGCGTGAGGCCGAGGCGACCCTGATAGTCGGCCAGCGCGGCATCGAGATCGGGCGTGGTGACAACGCCGCCGAGGATGGTGCCGTGGGGAGAGGAAATCATGGGCTATTTCACCTTGTTCGTCATTCCCGCGCAGGCGGGAACCCAACCCGCACCAGCGCGGCATTTACCAAAGCGACGGCTCAATGCACCACCTTCAGGGGTTGGGTCCCTGCCTGCGCGGGGATGACGAAGGTAAGGGCGGGGATGACGAGGGTTTTTTGACTCATGCATCATGCGCCGAACTCCGGCTTGCGTTTTTCGATGAACGCTGTGGTGCCTTCGATGAAATCCGGCCCGGTGAAAGCGTCGGCAAACACCGCCAGCGTAGCGGCATCATCATCCGATTGCCCGGTGGCGATGCGGCGGATAAAATGCTTCATCTCGCGGACACTGAACGGCGACGCAGCGCACAATGCGGCAGTCCATGCATCGGGCGTGTCGGCAATCGCTTCGATCAGACCGATCCGGAGCGCCTCTTGTGCATCGATGATTTCGCCGGTGAACAGCAGCCGCTTGGCCTGCCCCGGCCCGACCAGATCGACCAGCAGCTTGGTGTCGTGCAGCGGGTAGACCAGGCCGAGTTTGGCGGGGGTGATGCCGAAGCGCGCCCGTGGGGTGGCCACCCGGATGTCACACGCCATGGCGAGACCAGTACCGCCGCCGATGCAATCGCCGTCGATGAAGGCGATAGTCGGCAGCGGCAGCCGCGCCAGATCATGCTGCGCGCGGTTGATCGCGGCCTGATTGGCGGCGCGCCAAGAGGTGTCATCCTTGTTGGCGAGCAATTCGGCGATGTCTGCGCCTGCGCAGAAGAGGCCGGGGGTGGCGGATTGCAGCAGCAGCACGCGTAGCGAAGCGTCTGCCGCCGCCTCAGCCAGCAGCCCGGGCAATTGCTCCCACATCGCCTGCGTCATCGCGTTGCGTTTGGCAGCCCGGTCGATGGTCAGGTGAGCGACGGGGCCAGAGGTGGTGAGGTGGATCATGAGGTCCTCCCCGGCACGGGGAGGGGGACCACTCGAAGAGTGGTGGAGGGGCACAGGCGAGTGGGTTTGCTGATCGACCAGGCGACCCACTCGCGGGTGCCACTCCACCAGCTTCGCTGGTCCCCCTCTCCGTTCCGGAGAGGACCTAAACCCCTCCCCCTCATGCCGGGTCCACCCTTGCCAGATGCTGCGCGATCTGGTGCCGCGTCGTCACCCACACATCCTGATGCGCGCGGACGTGGCGGAAGAATTCTTCCAGCGCCCAGATCCGCCCCGGACGGCCGATGATGCGCAGGTGCAGGCCAAGGCTCATCATCTTCGGGTTGCCATCCACGCCCTCACGGTAAATCTGATCAAAATTGCGTTTGGCATAAGCGAGCCACTGGTCGGGCGTCATCGCGGGGTCCGTCCACATTTTCATATCATTGCTGTCGAGCTGTTAGGGGACGATGGCGATGTGCTGGCCGGGCACAGTCGTGCGATCCCAGAAGGGCACGTCGCCTGAATAATCATCCATATGATAGGCGAACCCCGCCTCGATCAGCAGGCGGCGGGTGTTGTCGGTATGGAAATAACGCGACAGCCAGCCATAAGGGCGCACGCCGACGGTGCGGGTGATGCTCTCTACCGCCTGTGCGATGAACGCACGTTCGGCGTCCTCGTCCATCTTGAACTGGTGGACCCAGCGATAGCCGTGGCTGACCGGTTCATGGCCCAGATCGGCGATGGCGGTGGCGATCTCGGGGTGATTTTCGAGACTGAGCGCCGCGACTGTCCAGCTGGCCATGATGTCATAGTCGCGCAGCAGTTTCACGATGCGCGGTGCGCCGGCCTTGATGCCGTAGAGATAATTGCTCTCATTGCCGTAATTGCGGATCGGCGATTTGATGTGGATGCCGAGTTCGTCAACCGGCTCCATGCCGCGATCACCGCGCGCCACGGTCATCTCACTGCCTTCCTCGACATTGACGACAATGCTGAGCGCCATTTTGGCGGCTTCTGGCCAGTCTATTCTCTCTTCGTGCATTCGAACTCCCCTCCTCTCCCTCAGGGGAGAGGATAGTGAAGGTTGCCAGCTTGCTGGCTACCGAAATTTGGAGAGGGAATGACTCCCCTCTCCCTGCTCGCTACGCGAGCTGTCCCTCTCCCCTGGAGGGAGAGGGTTTCAGCTAGTGCATCTCCTCGCCGCCGCTGATATTCATTGCTTCACCGGTGACATAGCAGGCATCATCGCTGGCGAGCCAGGCGCACATGGCAGCGGTGTCACTCGGCAAGCCGGGGCGGCCGAGCGGGTTTTTTGCTGCCATATTCGCGAGATACGCGGCAACGCTGTCAAAGCCGAGCAGCTTTGAGAAATACTCATTCTGTTCCGAGCCGAGGCCAGTGGTGACATGATTGGGGCACACTGCGTTGACGGTGATGCCGTGGCTGCCGAGCTCGATGGCATTGGTCCGCGTCAGGCCAATCATGCCGTGTTTTGAGGATACATAGCTCGCCATATGCGGAAAGCCGGTTTTGGCGGCCTGGCTGGCGATGTTGATGATCCGGCCACCTTTTCCGCCTGCCACCATCGCCTTTGCCGCCGCCTGGGTGCAGTAGAATGCGCCCGACAGGTTGACGCTGATGACCCGGTCCCAGTCCGCCGGGTCAACCTCCAGCAACGGCTTCATCATGAACCCGATCCCGGCATTGTTGACCAGAACATCGATACCGCCGAACCGGGCCACGCTCTGGTCAACCAGCGCCGCGCATTCAGCGGCGTCGGACACGTCGCAGGCGATGGTCGCGACGTCCGCCCCGCGCGTGCGCAGTTCTGCCGCTACGCCTTGCGCTTCAGCGTCAATCTCGCGGTCGGAGACGACGCAGTTCGCGCCTTCATCGGCAAAGCGTTGCAGGATGCCCTGCCCCAGCCCGCGTTCGCGGCCCGAGCCGGTGACGACAATGGTTTTGCCGGTAAAGCGCATCAGAGATCCTCAGTCAGGATGAAGCATGGATTGTCGGCAAAGCTCGCCAGTTCCCCGGACAGTTTTTGCACGACTGGCCCAGCGGCATCGACGCCAAACTGCGCCATGTCGCCGATGTCGATGACCTCGACATACTGAAAGGGTGCGGGCGCATCCGAGCCGAGCAGGCCGGTGGTTTTGTGGACGCGGTAGTCGGTCACGCTCGGCAGGCCGCGCACGCCTGGGATGTCAGAGTCGTTCACCCAGCGCTCATAATCCGCCGCGCTGGCACCGGCCTGTAAATTGAACAACACCACGATCCGCATCGTATCTCTCCCTTATCCGTCATAGAAATGCGCCGGTCGGCGGTATCCGGCAAGCGCGTTGTCGAGGGTGCGGGCCAGCGCGAACAGGCCGCGTTCTGCGCCCGCCGCGCCGATGAGTTGCAGCGCCACCGGCAGGCCGTCTGCGCTGAACCCGGCGGGGATGCTGAGCGCGGGCAACCCGGCGATGTTGGCAATGGCGGTGAAATCGGCCTGCGTATCGGGCGCGTCCTCGCTGTGCGGGAAGGCGGTGCCGGGCGTGGTCGGCGTCAGCAGCGCGCCGTGTGCTGCGATGATCGCGCGCAAGGCATCACCAGTTTGGGCCATCACTTGTTGGTCATCCGCCCAATCGGCGACGCTGCGGCGCGGGCCATAGGCCATCAGGTGGCGCAGCTTGGGCGACAGGCGGTTCTGGTCCGCCCCCGCCAGTGCGGCGCTCAGCGCCCGCCCGGAGGCGATGAACCCGGCGAAACGCACACGAGCGAGCGGGTGCGGCAGAGTGACTTGCGTGGCCGCGCCGAGCGCCGCGATACCGCGCTGATACGCGGCGAGAACGGCTGGGTTGCATTCCACTCCTGCAAGGTCGGTGAGGATAGCGGGCGGGCCAGTGAAGGAGCGTTCCCCGAAATCCGAGATGATGACCGATACCCGTTCCAGCAAATCAAGATCGCGGGTCAGCGGGCCGATGGCGTCAAGCGCGCCGTCGCATAGTTCCAGCCCGTCCTGACTGACGGCGGCAGTCGCGGGTTTGAAACCATAAACCCCGCAATAGGCCGCCGGGATGCGGATGGAGCCCAACGTATCGGTGCCGAGTGCGATGTCGCACAGGCCCGCCGCGACTGCCGCACCGCTGCCGCCCGACGAACCGCCGGGGGTGTGACCGATGTGGTGCGGGTTTTGGGTCGCGCCGAACCAGTGGTTGTCGGTCTTTGCGCCGAGCGCCGCCTCTTCCATGTTGAGCGTGCCGATGATCGCGGCCCCGGCGTGGCGCAAGGCGGCGACGACAGCGGCATTGCGGGTGGCGATGCGGTCACGGTGGAGGTCCATCCCGCTAGTCCACGGCAGGCCTGCGACCGCGATGTTGGACTTTACCCCGACGGTCAGACCATGGAGCGCGCCGGGGCCGACGGCGGCGCCTTCATCCCAGTCGAGGAAGGCGTTGAGAGGCGCGTTGGCACGTTTGAGGGCGGGAGGGATCATGACTCCCCTCTCCCTACAGGGGAGAGGGAACTGCGAGCGCAGCGAGCGAGGGAGGGGGGAGTGTG
>JANOPV010000181.1:0-7876 GCA_031422035.1 Sphingomonas sp.
TGCGCACCGTCAGCTGAAGCCGGGCTTCGTCCGATATGATATTATGCTTGGTACCGGAATGGAACGAGCCAACCGTGACCACCGCTGGTTCGAGCGGGCTATTTTCACGGCTGATCAGCGTTTGCAACGTCGTGACTATCCGGCTGGCCAGCACAATCGGGTCGCGCGTGGTATGCGGATAGGCTCCATGGCCACCAACCCCGCGCACCAATATGTCCACGGAATCGACATTGGCGAGCGCATAGCCTGGGGTGAACCCAACCATGCCCGCGGGAAATTGCGCCGCATCATGAAATGCGATGGCGTGCGTGGGGTGCGGAAAGCGGGTGAGTAATCCGTCGTTGATCATATCGCGCGCACCAGCCCCGGTTTCTTCGGCGGGTTGCCCGATCATCACCAGCGTGCCGGACCAGCGCGCGCGGTTAGCCACCAGCGCCCGGGCCGTGCCGATCCATGCGGTCATGTGGGTGTCATGGCCACAGGCATGCATAACGCCGGTTGCAATGCCTTGCGCCGTGGTCACCCGCACCTGGCTGGCAAAGGCGAGGCCGGTCTGTTCGGTCACCGGCAGGCCGTCCATGTCGGCGCGGATCATCAGCACCGGGCCGGGGCCGTTGCGCAGCACCGCGACGACGCCGTGACCGCCAACGCGTTCGGTTACTTCAAAGCCCAGCGCGCGGGCTTCGCGCGCCATGCGCGCGGCGGACTGGACCTCTTGGCCTGACAGTTCGGGATTGGCGTGCATCTCCCGATAGAGCGCCATCAGCGACGGCATTTCGCGGGTGATCTGTTCGCGCACGGGCGCTGCTTCCTGTGCGGCTCCCGGCACAGCGGCAGAAGCGAGCAAGGCGGCGAGAAGGATGCGACGGACCATGAGTATTCCCCTGTCAGATGATGGCCGATGTTTGAGCATCGGCGCGGGCGTTGCGCAAGCGAAAGCGGTCGCTCAAAAAATCCCCAGCGCCAATCCGCTGGCCAGCACTGCCCCGGCGTCGCGCGCTGCTGCCAGAGAGGCATCGTCAACCGCCTTTGCCGCTAGGATTGCCGCTGGCGTATCCGCTTGCATCGGCACCATCATCGGCGGCATGACCGCTTTCAGCCGCCAGCCGGTGACAATCCGCGCCAATTGCCGCTCGGCCCCGGTGCCGTCGCTGCCAGCGGCGATGATATGGCCATAGGGGCGGCCCTCGACCCGGCCGAGAAGTGGGTAATAGCTGCGGTCGAGTAGCTCCTTCATCGCGCCGGAGAGTGCGCCTAGATTTTCCGGGCCAACGAACAGATACCCATCTGCGGCCAGCATCTGGTCGGGAGTGACAATATCAACCGGCAGACAGATCACTGCGCAATCGCCGGTTGCCGCCGCGCCAACGCAGGCGGCCTCAGCCAGTGCAGCGCTCGCCCCAGTGCGCGAATGCCAAGCGATTAGGAGAGTGGGGCGCGTCGATGACATTGCGATGCCTTGAACTCCCGGGCGATGCCGCGCAAGTTGCAGCGATAGTGATGAGGGGGACCAGCATGCGCCGAAACCATGTGCTCAGGAGCGGACTGATGGCTCTGATGCTGTCGTCGACCGCGGTTGGTACTGCGCAATCAACTGCGAGTGACGCGACCCGCGCGCTCCACCGCGCTGCTATCGATGCAGCCACGCCTGATGAGGAACGCGAAGTTGCCGAGGACGCCGCCGCTCGCCGCGGCTTGCTGACGTCGATCCCTGACGGGCTGATTACGGCACGCGACGGCACGGTGCTGCTCGATTGGCGGCCCTATGCGTTCCTTCAAAATGCGCAGGCCCCGGCCACCGTCCACCCCCGGCTGTGGCGACAGGCGCGGCGCAATGCGGTGCATGGCCTGTTTGAAGTGGTGCCGGGCGGTATCTGGCAAGTGCGCGGCTACGACATTTCGGTGATGACCATCGTGCGCAGCGATACCGGCATCATCATCATCGATCCGCTGACCACCGAAGAGGCAGCGGCGGCCAGTTTGGCTCTGTTCCGGGCGCGGTTCGGTGACCTGCCGGTGCGTGCAGTATTGTTCAGCCACAGCCATGCCGATCATTTTGGCGGGGTGGCGGGGGTGATCGATCCCGGTGCCGTGACGCGCGGCGACGTGCGGATTATCGCGCCGCATGGCTTTGCGCGCGAAGCGGTGAGCGAAAATGTGCTGGCCGGCACCGCGATGCAGCGCCGCGCCGCCTATATGTTCGGCACGTTCCTGACGCCGGGGGAAACTGGCCAGGTCGATACCGGCCTTGGTCCCCGGCTGGCGGGCGGCACGACTGGCTTTATGGCACCAACCGAGACGGTTGGCAGCGATGGCGGCGCGCTGACCATCGATGGCGTCGAGTTTCAGTTCATGGATGCGGCCGGGACCGAGGCCCCGTCGGAATTCCTGTTCTACATCCCCCGTTACCGCGCGCTGCACACCACCGAAGTGGCGACCAAGACGTTCCACAATCTTCTGACCCTGCGTGGGGCTCAGGTGCGCGATGCTTTGCACTGGTCGCGGGTCATCGACGCCGCGCTCACCCGCTGGGGCGGGGTTAGTGATGTGGCGCTGGCTTCGCATGGTTGGCCGACCTTTGGTGGCGACAGCTTGCGAACCTGGATGGCGGGACAGCGCGACATTTATCGCCTGGTCCACGACCGAACGCTGAATGCCGCCAATCGCGGGGCGACGATCAGCGAACTGCCGGACGCCATTGCCGCCATCGCCGCGCAAGTTACTGACCCGTCGGCGCGCGGCTATTATGGGACCGCGCAGCATAACAGCCGCGCCGTCTATCAACGCTATTTCGGCTGGTGGGACGGGGTGCCGGCCAATTTCAACCCGGTCCCGTCGGAGGATGCGGCACGCGGCTATATAGCGCTGGCAGGCGGGCCGGACCGATTGCTGGCGGCGGGACGGGCAGCACATCGGCAGGGCAATTATCGTTGGGCGGCGGAATTGCTCAACCATCTGGTGTTTGCACAGGCCGGGGGTGAACCGGCGCGGCTCGCCCTCGCGGACGCCTATGAGCAACTCGGATTTCAGGCGGAATCGGGGGCGTGGCGCAATTATTATCTGGCGGCGGTGGCGACCCTGCGCGGCACCGAACAGACAGGGCTGAATCCGCGCCAGCAATCGCCGGCTTTTGTGACCGCAATTCCGACGCTCGACCTGTTCGATGCACTCGCGACCCGGTTGTCGAGTGAGGCACCGGTTTTGCAGCCCCGCTTTTTCCGGTTCACCTTCACTGATACCCAGGAGGTGGTGACGGTGGAACGACGCGGGATGATCGAGATACCGCGTCTGGGGGCGGGTGCGGCGACGCCCACCGCCGAAATCCGCACCACCCGCGCGGCGTTTGCGGCGCTGCTCAGCGGGCGGGTGCACGTGATGCAGCTGGTCACGTCGGGCCAATTGACGCCGTCTGGCGATGTCGTGGCGCTCCAGGCTTGGCTGGCTGAGCATCGCCCCGCGGACCCCGCCTTTGCGGTTGTCACCCCTTGATCGCGGCCCGCTCTGCCTTAGAAGCCTAGGTCATGGAAATGATCGATGATGACCGGTTGCTGCCGGTGGAACCCGCCTATGCCCATGTGCTGCGGATTGGCTGGGCGATCTTCATGATCCCGCTGCTGATTGGCGCCGTGGTGTTTGATGCGCTGCTCGTATCGCAGAAAAGCGATTTTGGCTGGGTGCTGAGCAGCATCACGGCTGTGCTCACCTTCACCGCCATCGCGATTACGGCGCAGCGGCAATATGCGCGGTTGGGCTATGCGCTGGGGACCGATTATCTGCGCGTTGTGCGAGGCTTTCTGTTCCACACCGATACCGTCGTGCCGTTCGTCCGGGTCCAGCATATCGACGTCGGCCAGGGCCCGGTGGAACGCATGTTCGGCCTCGCCCGGGTCGTCGTCCATACGGCGGGCACGCATAACAGCATTGTCACACTGCCCGGCCTGACCCGCGCCGATGCTGAGGCGATGCGCGAGACGATCCGCCGCCACATCGTCACGGATTTCGCCTGATGGCGGGGGAAGCCCGCTTTGCGGGGGAGGACCGGCGGCTGCATCCCGCCACGCTGATGCTGGCAGTGACCAAGCTTGGCCCGCAATCGATCAACATGTTGCCGGCGCTGGCAGGCATCGGCGTGACCGGGAACTGGGGCTGGGTTGCACCGGCCATTCTCATTTTCATCGCCATTTCGCTGGTGACGAGTTTGGCCAGCTGGTTGCGGTTTAGCTGGCGGGTCGATGATGATGACATCGCCATTACAAGCGGCGTATTTAGCCGCAATTCGCGCACGATCCCGTTCGACCGCATTCAAGATGTGAACATCGAACAGGGATTGATCGCCCGGATGCTTGGCCTCGCCAAGGTAACATTGGAAACCGGCGGCGGCGGTGAAAAGTCAGACGAAGGATCGCTCAACGCCATCGCGCTGGAGGATGCAGCGGCGCTACGCGACCATATCCGCAGTCATCGGACGGCGGCGGTCGTAGCGCAACCTGTCGGTGCTGGCACGGTCGCTGGCGGAGCGAGTTCTAGCGACATCGGGCGCGAACTGTTCGCCATGTCGCCCGCGCGCCTGTTTGTCGCCGGGCTGTTCAACTTTTCGCTGGCGATCATGGCGGTGCTATTTGGTCTGCTAAACACCTTCGATGACCTGTTGCCGTTTGATCTGTTTTCGACGCGTTTCTGGATCGAGCAAATGACCGGCCTTGGGCTCGACGCGTGGATCATGGACCATCGCTGGCTCACCGCGGTCGCTGGGCTGCTGGCATTGTTAGTCGTCGGCATGGTCACCGGCCTGATCCGCATGGTCATGGCCAATTGGGGGTTCCGGCTGGAGCGGACTGAGCGTGGCTTTCGCCGCACCCGTGGGCTGACCACGCGCACCGATGTCGTCATTCCGGCGGCGCGGGTGCAGGGCGCAGTGGTAGAGAGCGGCCTGATTGGACGCCGCTTTGGCTGGCACAGCCTGGCGCTGCAAAGCCTCGCCGGCGATGGCAAGGATGAGGCTGACCATGTTGTCGCGCCCTTTGCCCGATTGTCAGAGATTGACGCCATCCTCGCTGAGGTCGGCCTTGACCGGGCGACGCTGGAGGAACGGCCGCATGCCCGTGATGGCCGCTGGCAGGGCGTGCACTGGGTGGAGGCGCTGGGCGGAGTGGTGATGGCGTCCATCCTTGCCGTGATCGCTGCTATTAATCTGCCAGCGATCATTACCAACCTGTCGGGCGGGGACATCGCGATTCCGCGGTGGATACCCATCGCGATCCTTGCCGCCACCGCGCTGTTGCTCATCGTCAGCTGGCTCGACTGGCGCAATCAGCGGTGGAGTTTTGACGGGCGGTTGCTGCACATCAGCAGCGGCGCGATCAGCCGCCGCCACTATGTCTTGCCAGCGCGCAATGTGCAAAGCGCCGATCTGGCTGTCGGCCCGATCACCCGGCGGTTCAATGTCGCTACGCTGTCGCTGGGCGTGCCGGGTGGCAAAGCGGGGCAGCACCGCATCGCGGCCATGGCGCAGCCGCTCGCCCGCGTGCTGCGCGCCCAATTGCTGTCGGCCCGATGACCGGACGCGCGCGATGAGCATGGCCGCATTGGGCATCGAACGCTCGCTGGCCGGGCAGGCGTGGCGCTGGCGCAGTGGCGATGGTGGCGGGGGGAGCCTTGCCCCGGACGACCTCATTGCTCGCATCCTGACCTCGCGCGGTGCGCCTGCTGATGCGCTCGACACTTGGAAAGCCCCAAGCTTGCGCGGGTTCATGCCCGACCCGTCGATCTTTGCCGATATGGACAGCGCGGCGCGCCGTATCGCCGACGCGGTTGAGGGGGCGGAGGCGGTGGCGGTCTATGGCGATTATGACGTCGACGGCGCAACATCGGCGGCGCTGCTCATCCGACTATTCCGCGATCTTGGCCTGTCAGCGCGGCCCTATATCCCCGACCGCCTGCTGGAGGGCTATGGCCCATCAGCTGAGGCCTTGGTCCGGCTGAAGGAGGAGGGAAGCACGCTCGCGATCACCGTCGATTGCGGGGCACAGGCCTTTGCCGCGCTGGAGGCGGCGCGTGCTGCCGGGCTCGACGTGATCGTTGTCGATCACCATCAATGCTCGACCTCGCTGCCGCCCGCGCTGGCACTGGTGAACCCCAACCGGCTTGATGAGAGCCCGGCCGGGGCGGCATTCGGTCATCTTGCGGCGGTGGGCGTCGCTTTTCTGCTCGCGGCGGCTCTGGTGCGTGAACTGCGCACCCGCGCGTTCTTTACGGAGCGCCCCGAGCCCGATCTGATGACGCTGCTTGATCTGGTTGCGCTTGGCACGGTCGCCGACGTCGCCAAACTGACCGGCCTTAACCGCGCGTTCGTGGCGCAGGGGCTCAAGATCATGGCCCGGCGCGGCAATATTGGCATGACCGCGCTGGCCGATGTCGCGCGGCTGCGTGAAGCCCCAGATGCGCAGGCACTTGGCTTTGCGCTGGGCCCGCGGATTAACGCTGGCGGGCGGGTGGGGCAGGCCGATCTTGGTGTGCGGCTGCTCACCACCGAAGACCCGGTAGAGGCTGCGCGCATCGCCGCTGAGCTCGACCGACTAAACGAGGATCGGCGCACGATTGAGGCCGCGGTGACCGAAGAGGCACAGGCACTTGCCGCAGCGCAGGCGGATGCTCCCGTCATCATCGTCGCCGGCGTTGGCTGGCACCCCGGCGTCATCGGCATTGTTGCTGGCCGCCTGAAAGAACGGATGGGCCGCCCCGCCATCGTCATTGCGATTACCGAAGATGGCACGGGTAAGGGCTCGGGCCGCTCTATCCCCGGGGTCGATCTGGGCGCAGCGATCATTGCTGCCCGCGATGCCGGGTTGCTGGTCGCGGGCGGCGGTCACGCGATGGCGGCTGGGCTGACGGTTGCGGCGGGCGGCGTGGATGCGCTCGGTGCCTGGCTCAACGACCGGCTCGGCGTGGCTATCGCTGCCGCGTCGGGCACCCGCGCACTGTCCCTCGACGCGTTGCTTGCGCCCGGCGGGATCAATGCGGATTTTGCCGATGCGATTGCGGTCGGCGGTCCCTATGGCCATGGCTGGCCGCAAGTGCGCGTTGCCACCGGCCCGGTGCGCGCCGTCAAAGTCGATATTGTCGGCACCGATCATGTGCGGGTTATTGCGGCAGGAGAGGATGGGCGCAGTTTCAAGGCCATCGCCTTTCGCACCGCTGCGTTGCCATTGGGGCAGGCGCTGCTCGGGGCCGGGCGTGACCGGCGGCTGTGGTTGGCGGGCCGGGTCAAGCGCGATGACTGGACTGGGCGCGGCGCGGCAGAACTGTTGCTGGACGATGCCGCCTTTGCCGATTGATGATGTCGCCAACAAAACAGCCGACAGGGCGCTTGACCACAGGCACACATCACCCTAATGCGCGCCCCTGCACCAGCGTGCGGCCCCTTCGTCTAGCGGTCTAGGACGTCGCCCTTTCACGGCGAAAACACGGGTTCGATTCCCGTAGGGGTCACCACGCAGTCGGCTGCGTTTTCCAAAATCAGCATATCTCCACTGCCCAGCGGCAAAGCCCCGGCTTTCCGGCGGTTCTTGGCTGATAAGTATCAAAGTAGTGTCAGAGAGACCGCGCTTTTGCCGGATTTCTCGGGCCGAGGCGCCAAAGTCTCAAGCGCGCTGTGTTGTGATCACGCAGCGCCGGGCGCCCTGTCCGGCAAACCACGCGCGGCACCGACAATGTGGTCATCGCGGTCGCAGAGAGCAGCTATGACACTATGGGCCGGTCCTTATGCACGGCGGTGCGGATGAACCCGGCGAGCTGGGGCGCGGTGCCGGTTGATGCATGCACCCACACCACGGCGGGCAGCGCCGGGCCGGATCGGATCAGCCGCACTATCTATGAC
>JANOPV010000182.1:0-23288 GCA_031422035.1 Sphingomonas sp.
GAAGTGACCGAGCTGATCCAAGGCTATACCGTCGGCAAACAGGCCGAACTGATCGCCGATGATTTCATCCAGACCGTGTTTCCGCACCCGACGCTTTCAGAGATGATGCATGAAAGCGTGCTCGCGGCGTTTGGGCGGCAACTGCATATGTGAGGTGTCGTTCAATTTAACCGGGCGGTAAATGTTTGCCGGTTAGGCCCTGCTAATGACCGAGCAATATCATATGCGACGGATGCACGGGCTTTGTGGCGGCGCTATCTTGCTGCTATGTGTAGTTGCCTTGCCGCCAATCGGGCAACGCATCGTCAGCGATCCTGATTATCATGGCCGTGGCTCTGGTTTGGTCAGGCTCTGGTATACGCTGCCGGGGCAACCTTGGCTTGGCCACCTTGTCACCATCCTGACGGTGCTTTTTGCCTTTTACCTCTTCTACAAATGTCTTTTTGGAACGCCGATGCTTCGGATCGATGATGAAGGCATCACGACAAGCTACGCATTACGAGTGCACCACATCGGTTGGCCCGACCTTACGGGCATCGAGTTGGTAGTTGAAAGTTATGGTGCGGGCGGACTGACCCTCTTGCGGTTCCATTGGACAGACTGGGAGTTCGGCACAAAGCGAAAAGCAGACCTCAACGTCGGCATGATGCGACTTTCGCTTGATGACTATTCAGGGCTGCTGGACCGCATTCGCACGCGTGCTGAGCGCGCTTGGATGAAGCGGGATGCGTTGACGCCTGCTGCTCCATTGACGGTATTCTCAGGCTTCGGTCGCAAGGGCCTTTGACACGCTCATTGCTTGCATAATAGGGTTCTCGCTGTCAACGAAAGGTTCATTGTAACTGCGCTGGAGCCCCCATGAAAAACCTCAATTTCACTGTGAACTTGCGCAGTTTTCTGCGGGTTTCCGCTTTGGCGACTACCGCGCTCGCCGGGGCGCTGACTGCGTCCCCGGCGCTCGCCCAATCCGTCATCACCGCCGCGCGCATGATCGACGTCGAAACTGGCCGCGTTATCGAACATCCCGCGATCTTTGTCGGCGATGATGGCCGCATAACCAGCATCGCCGATGCGCGCACTGTGCGCTGGGGCGCCAACGTCCGCCACGTCGATCTTGGACAGCGCACAATCCTGCCCGGCCTGATCGACATGCATGTCCACCTCGATAGCCTCGCTGAGGTGGGTGGCTATAACAGCCTGCAATATGATGATCGGTTCTGGACCGTCGTTGCTGTGCGAAATGCCCGGGCGATGCTTGACGCCGGGTTCACCACCGTGCGCAATGTCGGGTCAAATGATCTCAACGATGTCGGCCTCGCACAAGCGATAGAGGCGGGCTACGCCGTTGGTCCGCGGATCATTCCCGCCGCTTATGCGCTCGGCGCGACCGGCGGGCATTGCGATGAGACATTTCTGCCGATGTCGCTGCACACGCCGTCACCCGGCGTTGCCGATGGCGTGCAAGCGCTGCGCCAGCGGGTGCGCGAAATGCGCAGGGCAGGGGCGCAGGTTATCAAGGTGTGCGCGACTGGCGGCGTCTTTTCCCGCAATACCGAACCGGGCCAGCAGCAGCTGACCGAAGAGGAGCTGCGCGGCATCGCCGAAGAGGCGCATATGTGGGGGATGCAAGTTGCGGCCCATGCGCATGGGGCCGCTGGCATTCGCGCGGCAATCAATGCGGGCATCGACACTATCGAACATGCCAGCCTGGTCGATGCAGAGGGTATCCGCCTGGCCGCGCGGCGGGAGCGTCCGGTCTATTTCTCGATGGACATCTATAACACCGATTACACCCAGGCCGAAGGCGCGCGGAACGGGGTGATGGCGGATAATCTGCGCAAGGACCGCGAAATCGGCCAAACCCAGCGCGATAATTTCCGCCTCGCCGTGCGCGGCGGGGTGCGGATGGTGTTTGGCAGCGACGCGGGCGTGATGCCGCACGCATTGGCGGTTAATCAGTTCCGGGTGATGGTTGAATATGGGATGACGCCGCTACAAGCCATTCAGGCGGCGACCCGCAATGCCGCGCAAGCGCTCCACCGTGATAGCGATGTTGGATCGATTGCTGTGGGACGCTTTGCAGACATCATCGCAGTTGACGGCGATCCACTGGCAGATGTTCGCGAACTGGAAACGGTCGATGCGGTCGTGCGCGGCGGTGTGCTGGTGCCGCGTGATCCGGCGACAACACCTGCGACACCGCCGGCTGGCTAGGGCAGAGCGCTACCGCCGCAACCGCTCAATCGCCTGTGCCAGCGCCACGTAAAGCTTACCGATGTCAGACGACAGCAAAGTGACCGAGAGCGAATGGCCATCGCGGGTATCCATCACGCCGCGCAGCATCGCCTCAAAATCATGGATATACCGGTTGACCTGACCCCGGAACGCATCGTCGGCTTCGTAGCGACGCAGGACATCCTTGGCCTCGGATTTGGTCAGCAACCGCGCCGCGCGCCGAGCGAAGATACTGCGATCGCCCTTCAAATAGGATTCCCAAGCCTGATCAGCGACGTCGATGTCGAGCACGCGGGTCAGGTCAACGGCGGTGGATTGCAGCGCCTCACTGAGCAGGCCCATTTGCCGGGCCAATGTCTCGCGCTCTACGTCGGCGGACAGGGCCGACACCTCCTGCGCCCGCTGTTCTAGTGCCGCGCTGCTGTCGGCGATGGTAATCAGCTGCCGCATCAACCGGTCAGACGCTGATGCTGCGGCTGCAACCGCCTGGTCGGCCAGCGTGCTCATCGCTTCGAGCCGCTCATTGACACCCGCACCAGCAACCCGCTCAATCGCCGCGCTCAGGTCCGTTGCCGCCCGCGCCGATGCCGTGTCAACCAGCCGGTCGACCGCCGCCTCGGTCCGCGATATACTCGCCGTGGCTTCGGCCTCAATCGCCGCCAGCCGCTCGGTCAGCATCGCAGCATCACCATCGGCGAGTGTGGCAATCCGGGTTTGCAGCGATACCAGCGCCGCCTCAACCGCCGCCAGATCAGCCTTGCGCGCGCTGACTGCCTCGTCACTCACGGTGGACAACGCGCCAATCTGCTCCTGCTGCTCCTGCAACGCCGCTGCGCTTGCCTGCAACCGGGCCTCAATCTGCGCAACGCGCTCGACTTCGGCTGTGGTCAGTGGGCTCAACGCGGCAACGCTAACGGCTGCCGCATCAGCATGGCCCGACAACCGCTCAAGCGCGGCCGGCACCGTCTCATCAATCTCCCGCGCCGCCGAATCGAGCGCAATCAGCAGCGTTTCCGCGCGCTGAATCAGCGCAACTGCTTGCTCGTCACCAGCAACAGCCTGCGCCCGGAACGCTGTCATGCCATCAGTCAGCAAGGTCAGCGCACTGTGCAACGCAGTAAAGCGTGTTGAATGGTCATCCGCCAAAGCCGCCAATTGTGCCTGAGTTGCCGCAACGCTGGCCCCCAACTCTTCGCTCAGACCGCTGGATCGCAGCGCTGCCGCATCCAGCGCTTGGTGCATGGTGCCTGCTTCGCCTTCAATCCGGCTCAACATCGTGCCCAGGGAACCGACATCATCCGTAAGCTGCGCATGAAGGCGCGAACGGGCCTCGCTGATTTCAATCGCCGATTGGCTGGTCGTCTCATTGGCGCTCGCCGCATATTCTGCGAGCAATATCAGCGCACGGTCGCGGTGCTGCTGCGCTGCCGTATCGAGCTGGTCAATGCCAGCGGCTAAGGTCGTGCGCGCCGCTTCACTCGCTGCATGCAACGCCGCGACTTGCTCAGACAGAGCGCCGCCTGCTTCGGTCAGCGCCGCGCCTGCCGTCGCGGCCTCGACGTTGATGCTGGCGATGCGTGCCTCAAGCTGCCCGCCAAACTGATAGGCGCTTTGGCCTGCTGTCCGCAGATTATCGCTGAGCCGTGCGGTCACTTCCTCAACTCGCGGGATCGCAATGCTCAGGCTGTCCAGTTGACGCTGCGCCTGCTCCCCGCGCTCCGCCAGGCTCGTCGCCGCCAAGGCGCAATTCTGCATTACCTGTTCAATCTGGCCGCCGGCATCGTGCAGTCTCGCCGCCGTATCAAGACCATAATTGGCCATGACATCGGCGCGTTGCTGCAAATCCCGGTCGGCATCGCGCCAGTGCGCCTGCATCGCGCCCAGCCGGTCTTCCAGCGCCCTATGCTCCGCATGCAGACGTTGCATCAGCGTGAGTTGCCGCGCCGTTGCCCGTGCAGACAATCGCCGCCCAATCAGGAGCGCCATCGCGGCCAGCATGATTGGCGGCACGATGTTGGTCACCAGCGTCGGCCATTGCGCCAGCGCCGGCCACTGCGTTCCGTTGCCCGACAACAGCCACAGCGTCGCTGCTATCCACAGGATGGCAGCGCCAATGATTGTAGCAACAATCCATCGCATAACCGGGTCGGTTGCCACCGGCTCGGCATCATATTCAGCCAAGTCTAAGTCTGGCTGCCAGCCCCCGGCGCTGGTATCGCAGTCATCTGTGATTGCGTGATGAGTTGCCGGATCGGGCAGTGATGCCGCGTCCGATGGCCCGGTGATGTCCGGTTCAACCTGCCCAGCAGGCCAAAGTCCGACGATTTTGCGATCCCCCGTCATGCACAATGCATAGCATGGTTAACCGCCAATTCCACGCAAAAGCGCGATTCGATCCAGACGACCTTTCCGCTTGCTGCGAACCGGGTTCAATCAGCGTTCAGTCGATCCTGTCGATAATCACGCATCGACGCATGATGCTATGCTGGCATCCCGCTTGCGAAGTGGCTAAACAGTTCTGGCATGCGGATCGCGGCGAAGGAGAGTTTGAGAATGGCTAGCGTTTCAAAGATGGCATTGATCTTGTCTGGCGCGGCAGTTCTGCTGGGCGGGCTTACCACCACAGCCGAAGCACAGCGTCGGCGGGAGCGGACACCCGAAGTCCCGGCTCAGCCTGCGCGACCGCCCGTCAGCCCAGCTTTTGGCGCGGCGTTTCAGGTCGTTAATACCGCGCTCACGGCAAACGACCTCGTTGCTGCCGACGCTGCCTATCCTGCGCTGCGCGCTGCGGCAGTTAGCCCGTATGAGATTTACATTGCCGGACAGATGGAGCTGCGGCTGGCAACTGCGCAGAATAATGCGCCGCGCCAACTGACTGCGCTCGATACGATGGTTGAGTCCACCGGCGCACCAGCTGAGGACGCCCCGCGTGTTTACGCGCTGGCTGGGCAGCTCGCTTATAACGCGCGTGATTATGCCAAGGCCGCGCTTCGGCTTGAGCGCGCCATTGCCCTGGGGTCGACTGCCGACAATCTGACCGTGCTCCACCTCGATTCGCTGATGCGGTCGAATCAGGTCGATGCCGGGCTGGTCCTCGCGCGCCAGCAGATCGCTGCCGCGCGAACGGCAGGTCGCGCTCCATCTGAACAGCTGCTCAGCATCACGGCGCGGGCATTGCAGGAGGCGAACAGAACGCCTGATCTGTTGGAAATTCTGACGGTGCGCGCTCGCGCCTATCCGTCGCCGCTCAACATGCGCTCGCTCGGCCTGATTTTTCTTCAGAACTCGCCCGACAATCGCGGCATGACCCTCGACGTTATGCGCGTGTTGCTGGAAGCAAATGCGCTCGATGATCGGCGCTATTATGTTGAATATGCGGGCGCTGCGGTCGAAGACGGCCTGCCGAATGAAGCGATTGCCGTCGTTAACGCCGCGCGCGCTGCCGGCCGGGGGCAGACCAACGACGTTACCTTCAACGAGATCATGCAGTCACAGAACGCAAAGCTGGCCGAAGATCGTGCGTCGCTGGCTGGATCGGCGCGGCGCGCAGCCACCGCGCCCGACGCTCGCCTGGCAACGCTGACTGGCGATGCCTATCTAACCTACGCCCAATATCCACAGGCTCTGGAAATGTATGCCTTGGCGCTGACAAAAACAGGCGTCGATACGAATTTGGTCAATACCCACATCGGCATCGCGCGCTTCCGCTCGGGCGATATGGCGGCGGCCAGACAGGCATTTGAAGCGGTTCAGGGCACGCGCGTCACCATCGCGTCAATGTGGCTTGGCGTGATCGAACAACGTGCTGCAGCTGCAGCTGCAGCTGCGGCCGCCGTGCCAGCGGCACCCGTCGCGCCACCCGCATCACCCGGCGGTTAACTCGCTAGGATGGAGCTTACGGGAGGGGCCACGCGCTCCTCCTGGTAAGCGTCGAACACCGCGCTTACTCGGGCAGGTCGATAGGCACGCCTGCAATCCGCTTTGATGTGCGGATTGTTAGCGATGTTTTGACGCTGCTGACATTGGGCGCTGGCGTCAGTTTGGAGGTCAGGAAACGCTGAAACCCTTGCAGGTCGCGCGCCACGACTTTCAGGATAAAATCAATCTCGCCGTTGAGCATGTAACATTCGCGCACTTCCGGGAGCGTCGCGACATACGCCTCAAACGCCTCCAGATCATGCTCAGCCTGGCTGCGCAGGCTGACCATGGCAAAGACGATGATGCCAAAGCCCATCTGCGTTGCGTCAATGTCCGCATGGTAAGCGCGGATCGCGCCGCTTTCTTCGAGCGTTCGCACGCGCCGCAAGCAGGGCGGGGCAGTGAGCCCAACGCGCTGTGCCAATTCGACATTGGTGACACGGCCATCGCTCTGCAGCTCCTGCAGAATTTGCAAATCGATCTTGTCGAAGCGGTTAGCGAGCATTGGTATAATCCATCGTAATCTGTCTCGTTCGTATAATTATATTTCTGTCGAATGCAATTGTCCCACTATGGGCCGCGTCCCAAACTTAAGGTTAGCCGCGCTTTCGCTAACGCCGCTTTCACGATATTCGGCAACCAGAGAAAGTGAGGGGTTGTGCGGTTCGACGACAGGTTAGCGACGGTGCTGAACGGTGATCCGGAATCACCGCGCGGTCGTGCGACCATGTGGCGCCAGCTGACGGACTTGCTCGCACAGTCCGGTCCGCAGCTTGAGTCTGCGATCGTCGCCCGCAGCTTACAGACCTTGGCATTGCTCGCGCGCGATGTGCCACTTGACGTGCAGGTCGATCATGTGTCGGCCATCGCCGCGCAGTGCCGGAGCGCGCCGCTGCTGGTGCTGCTGGTTAACCAGCATCCGGCGTTGGCCGCCGCAATGTTGCAGACTGCGCGGATGGACGACCAAGCGTGGCTCACGATCATCCCGCACATTGGTCCGCTTGGGCGAACGATCTTACGTCGCCGCCATGATATCGGCGGTTTGCCCGGGCAAGCGCTGCGGCTGTTCGCAATTGGCGACCTTGCATTACCGAGTCCCGCTCCAATCGACAGCCCAATCGACCACGCTGATGAGGCACCCCAACGACCCGTTGAGATCAGTGATCTGGTCCGCCGTATCGAGGAATATCGGCAGCGTCGCCGCGATGAGCCGCCGCTGCCTCTGCCAGAAGTCGACGCGTCCGCCACCGAAGATCTGCGCTTTGTAACGGATCTAACTGGTCGGATCATAGATGTTGAACAGGCACCACGCGGGCGTTTCGTTGGGGTCGAACTCGGGCAGCCGGCGCGGGCGGGTGATGCCGGATGTGATGCTGGCACCGCGCGCCGCGTCGCAAAGCGTGCGATAATCCACGACGGTCGGGTCATGATCGTCGGCGATGATGGCTGGTCGGGTATCTGGATGTGTGACGCCCAGCCCCGATTCGCATCTGCTGACGGCAGCTTTCAAGGTTATGTTGGCACCCTTCGTCGTCCGGCTGCGCATGAGCTTGCGGAACGACCGGTGCCAGCACCCGCGGCGCAAGAAGGCCTTCCCCCCGACCTGCTGCGGCAATTGATGCATGAGCTGCGCTCACCGCTCAACGCTATTGCGGGTTTTGCGCAGTTGATTGAAGGCCAATATGCCGGGCCTGTGGCGCAGCCCTATCGGCTGGCGGCGCGCACGATCATGTCTGAATCTGGCGGGCTGATCGGGGCAATCGAAGAAATCGACATGCTCGCGCGCATGTCGGCAGCGCCAATAATGAACCGCGAGCAAGGCGACTGTGACCTTGGCGTCGTGCTAGGCAGTGTACTCGCCGAACTGGCTCCAGGATTGTCCCGCAAAGCGGCGTCAATCCGCGTTGACGATCCCGTGAAGTCTGCCGGGCTGGTGTTGCCGGTCGCTGAAACTGAGCTGTATCGGGCGCTTTCGCTGTTGCTCCAGCCAGTGGGCGCCAGTCTTGGCGAATCAGAGACAATCAGCATTGTCCTCACTGCCAATGCTCATGGTCGGTGCACAGTGGCGATCGACATGGCGGATAACGTGCTAACAGATCCGTCGAGGGACACTGCTGGCGCACCGGGGCTCGGTCTTGCTTTTGCCGCTGCAACCCAATCCGTCAGCGAGCTCGGCGGCACATTATCAATTGTTGGCCGTCAATATATTCTCAACATGCCCACGCTATCACAGCCCTCGGCAGCAGGGGGCATAGTCAGCTAGGCTTACCCGTTGCGCCGAGTATAGTGCGCCATCAACGCTTCGGTTGAGCGAGCGTCAGCAGCGGGTAAGAATGACACAGCAGATTGCCTTTCCAGATGATTTCGGTGCCCGCATGGCGGTGTTCATCGATACTGAGGAAGAGTTTGACTGGGCGGGTTCGCTCAGCCGGGATGTGCACGGTGTGTCGTCGGTTCCAGCACTGCGCGATGGTCAGGCGATGTTCGATAATGCGGGGCTACAACCGTGTTATCTCGTCGATACCCCTATTCTGGAATCGCCGCTGGCAATTGAAATTCTGGGTGATTTTCTGGAAAGCGGTCGGGCCACTGTGGGCGCTCATCTCCACCCATGGGTAACCCCGCCATTTGATGAAGAGATCAGCCGCCCCAATAGCTATGCTGGCAACTTGCCCGAGGCCATGGAGCGGAGCAAAATCCGTTATGTCCGGGACCTCATCACACAAAAATTGAGGCACAGTCCCTTGGCCTATCGTGCCGGTCGTTACGGTATCGGGCCGAATAGCTTCAGAATTCTGGCGGAAGAGGGGTTCGCCTGCGACACATCCGTGCGCAGTTTGTTTGACTATAGCGCCGATGGTGGCCCTGATTTTCGCGCCGCCAGCCTGCACCCCAGTCTCGTTGGACCCGACGACGCTATCGTTGAACTGCCTCTTACGACGATGCTGATTGGCGGCCTCGCTGGTCGGGGTCGTCGGCTCCATGCCTGGTCTGAATCGCTGCCGCTAGCGCGTTCATTGTTGGCGCGCACTGGGCTGGTGCAGCGTATTCCGCTGACGCCCGAAGGCATACCAGCAGATAAGGCATGCACAGCAATCGACGTGGCTCTGCGAATGGGCGTGCGGCTTTTGAACTTTTCGTTCCACTCGCCGTCATTGGCCGTGGGACACACCCCCTATGTGCGCGATGCCAATGATCTCAGGGCATTCTACCAGTGGTGGGACATTGTGTTCGACCATTGTCGTAAACGGGGTATTGCGCCCGCGTCGCTCGCAGAAATATTGACGGCTGCTGGGCGTCCCGTTCGCGCTGAACGCTTGCCAGCTTAAGCCACGCTGCGCTAACGCCCGCGTACAGCAGACGGTGGGGCCTGTAGCTCAGTTGGTTAGAGCTGGCCGCTCATAACGGCTAGGTCGGGGGTTCGAGTCCCTCCGGGCCCACCATCTTCTTTGAAAAAGGACAGCGCGCCATGGCCATGATTGAACCGCGGTCCTGGCTGTTCGTTCCTGGCGACAGCGAACGTAAGCAGCTTAAGGCGCTGGACGCTGGTGCCGACGCGGTGATTATTGATCTCGAAGATTCGGTCGCTGAAGGATCAAAACCAACCGCTCGCGATCAAACGGCTGCGTGGGTTCTCGCGCACATGGGCCAGACGATCCGCCCACAATTGTGGGTCCGTATCAATCCGCTCGATAGCAGCTGGGCGGCGCAGGACGTGGAATGCATCGCGCGCGCGCAGCCCGACGGGATCGTTTTGCCCAAGGCCGAAGGCCCCCAGGATGTGGCGCGCCTTGCCGCCATGCTCGACGCCTTAGAATCGGGGTCGACGATCAAAATTCTCCCGATCGCCAGCGAAACCCCCAGGGCAGTTTTTCGCCTCGGCGATTTTGCTGATCAGCGCGTCGATCGGCTCGCTGGGATTAGCTGGGGCGCCGAAGACTTGGCGACTGCGGTGGGTGCAACAGGCAACCGACACCTCGATGGCACCTATCACGACCTGTTCCGCACCGTCCGCTCGCTAGCGCTGCTCGCGTCGCACGCCGCAGGGGTTCAGGCTATCGATACCCTGCACGCAGATTTTCGGGATGATGATGGCCTGCGCAGGTCCAGCGAAGCAGCGCGGCGAGAGGGGTTTACCGGACGATTGGCCATCCATCCCGCCCAGGTTCCGATCATCAATGCAGCCTTTTCGGCGAGTCCCGAAGATGTCGCGCACGCCGAGCGAATCATCGCGGCTTTCGCCAGCGCCGGCGGTGCTGGCACCGTTGGGCTCGATGGCAAGATGGTGGATCGTCCGCATCTGCTGCAAGCAGAACGGCTCCTGGCCCGGCATCATGCATTATTGCGCTAAGGGCTGTTGCCAACGGCGAGTATTGGCCGTAATGCCCGCGCCGTCGGGGAGTGGCGCAGGCTGGTAGCGCACCTGGTTTGGGACCAGGGGGTCGCAGGTTCGAATCCTGTCTCCCCGACCACTATCCACCAGCAAGTTGGGCACTGCGCGCCGTGCACCAGACCGGCTTAGCGCGGGCCAGTGTTACACCGGCACCGTGATATGCTTGCCGCCAAACACTGCTTGCCAATTCTCTATTTCTGAAACGACGATGTCGTCGGCGGCATGGGCGAGCTCCGCAGCTCTGGTATAGTCTGCATCTGCATCGGGCACAGTCAGCAGCAATTGTAGCCGATCATGCAACGCATCGAGTTTCTCGGCCGTCACCTCGGAGATCGCGGCAAACCGCTCAAAGTCGCCGAAATAGCGCATCCCGGCAATGGCCGCACCGCATGTCGGTAGGACAACGCCGAGGAATGTGAAATATTTGGACGCATGATTGAGCCAGTCATGGGTGACCAGATGCTGTGCCGCTGCCGCATTCAGCGCGAGGTATATCGATACTGAAACGACGGCGATCTGGAACAAACGGGTCGACAGGGAATCGAGTCGGTGGTGAACCTTCGTCAACCGTTTAGCCTTGCCCTGATGGTAATCACGCTGCTGCACTACGTGGTCGTCGAGCAAGCTAGACAGCGCCGCCCGCAAATAGGCGGCCGTAATCGCTACACGCGGCAAACCGACCGACCGCAAGCCGTGACGCGCGTAATATTCCGGCCACGACGTTTCCGAGCCTTTTGGCCAACGCCCCGGCGGACGCATCACGCCCAAACTTAGCATGATCGGCGCGTGCCGGAAATATTCGGCAACGCGCCGCGTCTCAAACCAGCGTCCGTGCCAGCGCCGCCTACCGCCCAGCCAGGTAATCCCGAGGATCGCCGCCAGCATCAGAAATTCGATCAACGCAAACACCCATTTGGTCTCAGAGGAGCCAAAGGGTTGGTAAGCGATGCCAGCAACGACCGCCCCAGCTGAGAGCAGGAAGTTGGCAATCATGCCGCCGCGATAGCTGTCGGACAGATGCGCCGACACGCCGTCACTCCATGCATAGCGGCGTAACACCTCGCGCTCGACCTTTTCAGGAAAATCGGGGTCGCCATGTGGCAATGCCCGCGTCGCGGCCAATATGCTGGCGCCGCTTCCCGTCCCCACGGCATCAGGGGTCTGGTAGGTCTGCCGAAGCGAGCGGAAAGGGTGACCATCGCCGCCGAACATTGCCTCAATCCGTCGATAGCCGGTCCACCAGCGGCTGCTTCGCGCGGGCCATGCTTCGTTTTCGAGTGCAGTGATCCCGGCACGATAGCCCCCGCTGGCCGGGCGTAGGCTCTCGCGGACGAGTTGCGCCAGCGCATCCATCCTAGCATCGGCGCCAAGCGTAACTGGCGCGTCCAACGACTCCGGCGCGCGCAGGATCGTCCAAGCATCCGGGGCACGAGCGTCGATCCGGATCACCGGTGCGCCCAACTCCAGCGCAGCGGCGATTGTATGGCCGCTCCCGCCTACAAAGGCATGACTCACGCCATCCCAAATGCCGATGATGATGTCCGATTGTTCGATCATTACCCGCCCGGCAAGAGCAACCCTATCAGACGCGCGCGCTGAAAATGCCTGCGCCGCTGCAACGTCCAGCGGCGCGTTAAGCCTAGCTAAAAAGAGCGGTACTATCGCCGCATCGCGCTCAGCCAGTTCAAACAGATGCGCCGACGCATAGAAATGGGTTATGGCATCTGCGCGCGCCTGACAGGCTTCGCTTGCCGGGTGTTCACTCAACAGCGCCTGTGCATCACGTGCATTTTCGGGCTGGGCGTTGATTGCAACGTTCAGCGAGCGCCCAAAGGGCAGGGGGGCAACCAGTTCCCACCCCCGCGCTTGTCCTGCCGCTGCTGCCATCTGGTCTGCCCCATCCGACAACAGCGAATGGAGCCGCGTCGGCGCGGCAGGGCCGGAGTCTGCCGCAGTTACCGCGTCAATTGCATCAAATATGCCCGCCAGCACCGTTGCGATCTGCACACGGTTCGCGGCAAAACTGGCATTGCTTTCACGGTGCCCGGTTATGCCAATGTTCAGCCGGAGGGCAGGGGGTAAGGGTACAGTGACCGTCATGCAGCCACGTCCAACGCAGAGGCCGCTTGTCCCATATTCATCAGCTGGCACATGGACATGTGACGCTTCACCCCTCGGCATCTCTTGGCATCGCTATGGGTGAATGCGCGGCTGGTGCAAAGCGAATCATTGATTTCAGCCTCACGCGATCCGGCCCGCCTCGGTACGGTGATGTGTGTGCTCAGTGGCTATTGCTGATTGGGTTGGGAGGTAGTTGAAGTGGCTTGTGAAGTGTCTGAACCCACCGCAGCCGCAGATTCCGCTGCCGCCTCAGCACGCAATGCCTGCAATTCCTCATTCGCCAGCTTTTCAGCGTCGGCCACCGCGGCCTCGGCGCGTTGTTCAATCGCCCGTGCTTCGCCTTCGAGCTCGGCCGACAATTTGGACGGGTCCTCCCCCACCGCAGTCGCCGCATCATCGCTGCAACCCGACAGAATAATCAAAAGGGCGAGGCCAACGATCCGTATCATGGCGCCGGTGGCCCTAGGACATCAGGCGCATTTGCGAGCAACTGCAATGTTACCGCCCACGCCGCAACATTCTGCGCCAGCGCCTCGGGATCGATCTTATCGAGGGTATCGTCGGGTGTGTGGTGCAGATCGAAATAATCGCTACCATCCTGTTGCAGATCGATGAGCGGCACGCCTGCTTCCGCCAGCACACCAATATCTGCGCCCCCGCCAGCCACGCCCGCGCCGCGGGCGACGCTCAGCGGTGCCAACTCCCGCGCGATGGTCTCAGCCAACGTGTTCGACGTCGCCGGCAAGCGGAAATCCACCCGCCAGACGCGCCCGGCACCAAAGTCCGATTCCAGCGCCACGGCATGGTCGCGCGCGGCGTGGCGGCGACCATAATCCCGACCACCCCACACACCGACCTCTTCGGCACCCGCCAGCAACAGTCTGATAGTGCGGCGCGGCTGCCCGGGCAGGGCGGCGATCCGCTGTGCCGCCGCCACGATGATCCCGCATCCTGCCGCATCATCAATCGCGCCCGTGCCCAGGTCCCAGCTATCGAGATGGCAGGCGGCCAGCACAATGCCCGCCGCGGGGTCGCTGCCCGGCACCTCGGCAATCACATTGCCCGATGTCTGCATCCCTATGTTACGCGGGGTCAGCACCAGCCGCATCCGGATTGGCGTCGTCGCGCGCGCCAACATCCGCTCGATATTGTCAGCATCGGGATTGGACAGCGCCGCCGCTGGGATCGGCGTTAAACCCGCCCCGAAATTAGTGTTGCCGGTATGCGGATTACGATGGCTGTCGGTGCCCACTGACCGGATGATAATCGCCGCCGCGCCGCGCCGAGCTGCGCGATCCGGACCGACAAAGCGCACCGGACCGAACGCGCCATAGCTTGACCCATCCTGCGTCCGCCGCATTGCATGACCAATATAAACGATCCGCCCGCGAATCTGGCTATCAGCGGCGGCATCAAAGGCAGCGAGATTAGCAAAACCAACCACGTCACCCTCAAGCCCTGCTACCGGTGTCGCGCCGCTATTGCCCAGCGCCGTCAGCGTCAGCCGCTGCGGATAGGGCGCGATGATCTCAGCCCGTTCCTCACCGCGCACCCAGGTTGGCATCTGAAATTCTTCGATCCGCACATTGGCAAAGCCCATCGCGGTCAGACGCGCGACTGCCCAACTGCGTGCCCGAGTCTCGGCCTCGGTTCCCCCCTGCCGCTGCCCGACTTCAGTGGTCAAATCCTCCACGAAGTCATAGGCGGCGGTGTCCTCCATCGCCGCGGCGCGGAGCGCGGCCACGGGGTCAGCCATAGTCTGAGCATATGCAGGTGAGGAAAGCGCACACAGCGCGGCGAGTTGGATATAGCGTGGGGTCATGGCTGTGCGATACATAAGCGCAGTCGCCTTGCCAATCGCCTTCCCGCAATCCTTGTGATCATCGGCGGGCGACAGCAAATCTTGCCACAACGCGCGCGCTCCGCTAACCGCCGCGCCAACCGGCTGCGCGCTGCGCACCGCCCACCTATCCTTACCGGAGCATCACCCCATGGCCGCCCAATATAGTTATGTGATGAAGGGGATGACCAAGACCTTCCCCGGCGCGCCAAAGCCGGTGCTGAGCAACATCCACTTGCAATTTTATTCGGACGCCAAGATCGGCATCGTCGGCCCGAATGGCACCGGTAAATCGACGCTGATGAAGATCATGGCCGGCCTCGACACCGAGTTTACCGGTGAGGCCTGGGCCGGTGAGGGGATCACCGTCGGCTATCTCGCGCAAGAGCCAGAGCTCGACACGTCCAAGACGGTTAAAGAGAATGTCATGGACGGGGTGCGCCACATCCATGACATGGTCGAGCGGTTCAACCAGATCGGCATGGAAATGGCCGAGGAGGACGCTGATTTTGACGCGCTCGGCTCGGAAATGGCCGAGCTTCAGGACAAAATCGACGCGGTCGATGGCTGGACGCTCGATAACCAACTCGAAATCGCCATGGAGGCGCTGAATTGCCCGCCGGGAGATTGGCCGGTCGACGATCTGTCGGGCGGTGAAAAGCGTCGCATCGCGCTCACCCGGCTCTTGCTCGAAAAACCTGGCATCCTGCTGCTTGATGAGCCTACCAACCATCTGGATGCCGAAAGCGTGGCGTGGTTGGAACGGCACCTCGTCGATTATCCGGGCAACGTCATCCTGGTCACCCATGATCGCTACTTCCTCGACAAGGTCGTGAACTGGATCCTCGAGCTCGATCGCGGACGCTATTTCCCTTACGAGGGCAATTACTCCACCTATTTGGAGAAAAAATCCAAGCGGCTGGAACAGGAGTCGCGCGAGGACCAAGGTCGCCAGAAAGCGATCAAGGACGAGCTTGACTGGATTCGCCAGTCACCAAAGGCCCGCCAGACCAAATCAAAAGCCCGCATCCGCGCGTTCGACGAACTGGTGTCCGCCCAGGAAAACCGCACCCCCGGCAAGGCTCAGATTCTTATCCAGATCCCCGAGCGCCTCGGCGGCAAGGTGATGGAGGCCAACCATCTGACCAAAGCCTATGGCGACAAAATCCTGTTCAATGACTTGTCGTTCACTCTGCCGCCTGGCGGGATTGTCGGCGTCATCGGCCCTAATGGTGCGGGTAAAACCACGCTGTTCAAGCTCCTCACTGGCAAAGAGACGCCGGACAGTGGCAGCATTGATTTCGGACCAACGGTCCGCCTCGGCTTTGTCGACCAAAGCCGTGATGACCTCGACCCCAACAAAAATGTCTGGGAAGAAATTTCCGGCGGCCACGACCTGATGTCGATCGGCAAGCACGAGATGCAGACCCGCGCCTATGTCGGGGCCTTCAACTTCAAGGGCGGCGACCAGCAGAAAAAGGTCGGGCAGCTCTCAGGCGGTGAACGTAACCGCGTTCACATGGCCAAGATGCTCAAAGAAGGCGGCAACGTCCTCCTCCTCGATGAGCCAACCAACGATCTCGACACCGAAACGCTGGCCGCCCTCGAAGAGGCGCTGGAGAGCTTTGCCGGTTGCGCGGTGGTCATCAGCCATGACCGCTTCTTCCTCGATCGCCTCGCCACACACATCCTCGCCTTTGAAGGCGACGGCCATGTCGAATGGTTTGAGGGGAATTTCGATTCCTACGAGGAAGATAAGCTGCGCCGCTTGGGTGAGGACGCGCTCAAGCCTGGAAAATCAACCTATAAGCGGCTGACGCGGTAACACAGACTAGGGCACCACCCACTCGCCCTGCCAGCCCGAGCCCGCCCGGGTCAGCTGCGCGCGGCGATGGCCGCTATTGGCCAGATACAGCCAATCAATCCGCTCAACAGCGACCGACAGCGTTGCAAAATTGGGCCGTCCCCGCGCGATCTCATCGGCACTGGGTTTAATGCCTTCGATCGCCGCAGGCAGTCCAGACGTCGCGGTCGCAGATGTCGTCCCCGGTGCCTTAGTTGCCAGATAGCAGCGCCGGGCAAACAGCGTCGCCGCATCCCATGCTTCGTCTGCGTTGGTCCCACAGGCATCAACACTGCCCAATCCGCTCAACCGCAATTGCACCTTAGCAATCGGATCATAGGCCAGCACATGCACCGCCGGGTGCGCCGCAACCTGCGCCAGCTTCGGGCTGCGCGCATCGGCATTGAACCGCAGCGTCGCCGTCTCCGGATCAGCCCCGCGCAGCACCATCACCCTCTGGTCAGGCGCGCCATCAGCGGCAATGCTAGCCACCACCGGCACATGCATCGGCGATTGCCGGTCCCGCGCGCCAGCCGCCAGCAACCCCCAGCAATCCGCCACGATAATTGCGCATTCTTCATCGGTCATGCTGGGCTAAAAACTCCGCTCGCTTCATCAAGAATGTGCAGCGCGCCGTCGGCGATCGCAAACCATGCGCCATGCAGTTTCAGCGCCCCCGCCGCCTCGCGCTCGGCCAAGAATGGAAAGCTGCGCAAGTTCGCGAGGCTAACCTTTATCGCTTCTTGTTCCAATGCAAGCTGGTGGTCACAATCAGGCTGCGCCAGCACAGCGTCGCGGGCATCGGCGACGATTGCCATCCAGTCGGTAATGAAACTCTGCCCGGGTAGGCCCAAATCACCGCCTTCGAGCGCCGCCCTGATCCCGCCGCATTGGCCGTGACCAAGCACAACAATATGCTTCACATTTAACCCAGTGACACCAAATTCGATCGCCGCCGACGCCCCATGTAATCCGCCGCCCTGTTCAAATGGCGGCACGAGGTTGGCGACGTTGCGCAGGGCGAAAACCTGTCCTGGGACCGTATCGAACACCGTCGCCGGGTCAACTCTGCTGTCGCAGCAGGAAATAATCATCACCGGCGGCGACTGACCGTCTTCGGCAAGCGCATCGAAACGCGCTTTCTGTGCCTGATACGCCGCACCGCGAAATCGGTGATAGCCCGCGATCAGCGTTGCAAATTCAGGCATCAAAAACGCTCCGGCCGGACCACCGAGACATCAGCGATAATCAGCAACATGCCATAGGCATCCAGCAACGGTGCGATAGCGAGGGTCAGCCGCTGTGCCGCCTCGGCGCCCGCCACCGCCACAATCAACGACTTGGCTGCAGCGCCAGTCAACTCGTCATGCGTCCACAGTCCATCCCGACCGCTACCCGATGCCAAAGCAATCACGCTCCAACCCTTGACGCCAGCGGCATTCAGCGCGGCCACTGCGCGCGGGATCAGCGGCGTATCGCATAAAATCTCAAGCCGCTTTGCAGCCGTGGTGATGGGCATGGTCTATCCGATCAATCGCGCCAGCTGGGCATAGGCTGTTATGCCGAACAGGATGTTGAATGGAAAGCTAATGCCCAGCGACATGGATAGATAAATTCCCGGATCAGCCTCAGGCAAAGCGAGCCGCATCGCCGCCGGAACCGCAATATAGCTCGCACTGCCGGCCAAGACGCCAAAGGCTGCTGCCGTCGCCGGATCAAGGCCGATCAGCGTTGCGGCGCCAACCCCGATGGCCCCGTTTATCAGCGGCAACACGACAGCGAGCGCGGTCAGGCGCACCGTCAACTTGCGCGATTGGGTGAGCCGCCGGGCGGCGATCAAGCCCATATCCAGCAGAAAAAGGCACAGCACACCGCGAAACCCGGTCTCGAACAGCGGCTGGACAGGGGCAAACCCGTCGGGTCCGGCAATCAGGCCAATGGCAAAACTCCCGACGAGCAACAGCACCGATCCATTGGTGAACACTTCGTGCAGCATGGCGCCGCTCTCGCCATCGCGGGCGCCGCCCTTGGCCAGCAGCAGTCCGGTAATGATCGCTGGAGTCTCCATGATCGCCAGGACCGCGACCATGAACGGGGCAGGGGTCATTGCATCTGCGGTCAACAGCTCGATGGCTGTCACGAAGGTGACGACACTCACCGATCCATAATGGGCAGAGACCGCGCCAGCGTTGGTCTTATCCAGACGGCCGAAGCCGCGCAGCAGGGCAAAGCCGAGCACCGGCAATGTGAAACTGAGCACAAGCCCAGCCCTCCGGCTGCAGCAAAAGTCACGGTAATCCCGGACTGCGCAACCGCGACCCCGCCCTTAAGGCCGATCGCAGCCATCAGATAAATAGACATCGCCTTGGCAAAGCTCTCCGGAATGGAGAGGTCTGACCGGACTAGCGCTGCAAAAAATCCGAGGATAAAAAAAAGGATGACCGGCGATGTCAGTGTGTCGATAATCATCCGGCAATGCCCTGTGCTGCCCTGTGCTGTCCGTTATCCGGTCGGCATTTCAACAAGGTTTTTCGCATAGCGGCACTACGAACGTTGGCAAGGGCACATAGCATCGCTATCTCCCGCACGATGAACGCTCCCACTCAGTTCGACCGCCCCCGCAAGCCTGATTGGATTCGGGTCAAGGCACCGACCAGCCCCGCCTATCACGAAACCCGCCGAATGATGCGTGACCTCAATCTCGCGACGGTGTGTGAGGAGGCGGCGTGCCCCAATATCGGCGAATGCTGGTCGAAAAAGCACGCGACAGTGATGATCCTGGGCGACACCTGCACCCGCGCCTGCGCCTTTTGTAACGTCAAAACGGGGATGCCGCGCGCGGTCGATCCGCTTGAGCCAGAGCATGTTGCCACCGTCGCCGAGACGATGGGGCTAGCGCATATCGTCATTACCTCGGTGGACCGCGATGATCTGCCCGACGGCGGCGCCTTTCAGTTCGTCAAGGTGATCGAGGCGATCCGCCGCCGCACCCCCGCGACGACCATCGAAATCCTCACCCCTGATTTCCGCAACAAGCCGCTGTCCGCGATCGAGGCCATCGTCGCCGCGCGGCCCGACGTCTATAACCACAATCTCGAAACCGTCCCGCGGCTATATCCCACGATCCGCCCCGGCGCGCGCTATTACGCCTCGCTGCGCTTGCTGGAGACGGTCAAGCGCCTCGATCCGTCAATCTTCACCAAATCGGGCGTCATGCTCGGCCTGGGTGAGGAACGGCTGGAGGTGCATCAGGTGATGGACGACATGCGCAGCGCCGACATTGATTTCTTGACCATGGGCCAATATCTGCAACCCACCCCGCGCCACGCCAAGGTTGCCGATTTTGTAACGCCAGATGCGTTCAACGCCTATGCGCAAATCGCCCGGGCTAAGGGTTTTCTTCAGGTCGCCTCGTCCCCGCTGACCCGGTCGAGCTATCATGCGGGCGACGATTTCCGGGTCATGCGCGATGCGCGCGCGGCGCAACTGGCAAAGAAGGTCCATGCCGCGACATCATGAAGTCCGGCAGCTGCCGTATAGTGCGGCTCAGATGTTCGCCATGGTCGCCGATGTCGGTAGCTATGCGGAATTCCTGCCATGGGTCGCGGCGACACGGGTGCGCTCCAATAACGATACGGAGATGGTCGCTGACGTGATTGTCGGTTTCAAGGGCCTGCGCGAACAGTTCACGTCACGCGTCATCAAGCACCGACCGGGGCGGATCGAGGTCGATTATGTCGATGGGCCGCTGAAGCATCTGCACAACGCATGGCGGTTCACCGACCGACCCGAAGGCGGCTGCGAGGTGGATTTCACCGTCGATTTCGGATTTCGCAACGGCATTTTCGAGCGGCTGGCGGGGCAGGTGTTTGACCGGGCCCTGCGCGCCATGACCAACGCCTTTGTCGAGCGGGCCGACGCGCTTTACGGATAGGGCATAGGCTGCCCCAATTGGCACCATGAGCGGGCGAGTCATGGTGCCAGCCTTAGTCAATCAAATCCTATCGCTTTTACCCCAGCCATGTTAGCCAATGGCCGCCGTTGGGGGAGGGCAGATGACAGATCGCGATGACAGCAACCGCCTAAACTGGCCGCGCTGGCAGCAGCTACTGCTGATCGCGGTGCTGGTGGTGGTCATCGGCACCCGCCTGATGTCGTTCGTCGATGCCGCTGCCCATCGGGCCGGATGGTTCGGCGAACTCGCTTTAGTCGACTTCTCATGGGTCCGCGATCCGAACGCGCCTGCAGGTTTCCGCAAAGTGAACAGAGTGGAACCCAACAGCTCCGCTGCCAGAGCTGGGCTCCGCATCGGCGATCATGTGAGGGTAGAGAGCCGCTTCCGAGATGGCCGGCAGATCACCCGGGGAGAGCGGCTCAATCGGCAAGAGCACCTCGCCGTGGGAGACAGGATCAATTTCACGCTTGATCGCGCCGGTCTTCGATCTGAATATCACGTCATCCTTCAGCCAGTGCCCGCTGGCCATGAGCAGGAATATAGGAACACCCTGCTCCTGGTGAATCTGCTTGCCGCGATCATCTCGACATTGGTCGGCTGCTTTGTGCTGTGGCGCGGTTGGGGCAACAAAACAGCAATGTTGCTTGGTGCCGCGCTCACGTCGATTGGCCGTGGCGGGTCTGGGTTACCACCATGGGCATCCAATCCGGTGCTGGAAAACGCAATGTGGTGGCTGGTTATTGTTTCCTTTGCCGCGGTGGCTTTTCTCGTTCCATTTGCGATGCGGATGTTCGAACAGCAAGGCAGAGCGCTGCCGCGCTGGCATTGGCGACTGGCGACCGTCTGGTTTATCTGGTGCCTCGTCAGTCTCACGGCCCAAACGTCGGACTTTCTTTGGAACACCAAATTTATTGTGGATGGACTTGGGTTGGGCAATTACCAACCTCAGGTCGTGTCAATCAGTCTACTGGTTGCCATCGCCTATCTGGTCGCGGGGTGGCGCAGGGCCTCCGCAGCCGACCGCAGTCGCTTCGCTTTGATCATCTTCGCTTTGACAGCCTATCTTTTCACTACAGTGCTGCAGGTAGTGGAACAGTTGCAGACTGGCGCCATTTTCACCGCCGCTACCGGAAGCGCTGCACTCATCTATTTCAACGCCCTGATGCTCGGCATTGTGGCCCCCGGTCTGCTCGCCTACGCCGTGCTGCGGCACAAGCTGTTCGATCTGGGCTTTGCGGTAAACCGGACTTTGGTTTTCGGCACGGTCAGCGCGTTGTTGCTGGTGGGCATCGGCCTCACCGAATATGCCGTCAAAGCGCTGCTGCCCAAGGTCTGGACGCAGGGCAGCGTGTTCATCAGCGCGGGCCTCGCACTCGGCGTGTTCCTGATCTTTCACCGCATCCACCACAGCGTCGAACATGCCATCGAGCGATTATTCTTCCACAAATGGCAAGTCAACGAAGCCGCGCTCAAACGCTTCGTCGCCGCCGCTGGCCATATGGAGCAGCCCGAAGCACTGGGCGGGCATTTCACCACCGAACTCGCCCGCTTCACCGGCGGCGCGAATGTGGCGCTCTATGCGCGGACGGCAGAGGGGCATTATGCGAGCGCGGCGGGCGAGACGGTGAGCGCCGACGACCTCGCCCTCGCCGCGATGCGCGCCGAACTTGGCCCCATCGTCCCCGCCGAAATCGGCTCGCCAATCGACGCCGCGCTGGCCCTGCCAATGATGCACCAAGCCGCGCTCGCAGGCTTCATCCTGCTCGGCCCCAAACCCACCGGCGAAGACTATCGTCCCGATGAGGTCGAAGTGATCGGCTGGGCCACCCACCAGATCGGGCTGGACTTGCAGGCGATCCGGGTGCGGGAGTTGGAGCAGAGCGTGGTCAAACTGGAAGCACGTAACGCCAATTTGTCAGAGGTATTGGTGAAGGCGTCGTTGGCCGAAGCTTAGTCCAGCGTCGGGAGCAGCAATTCGAGCGCGACCGCGACTGCTTGACGCCGGATGCCGTCGCGGCCGAGGTCGGCGTCGAACTGGCGTTTTTTCGTGAAGCACAAATCGGGCGGATCGTCGCGGCGCGCACGGGCGAAGACGACCGTGCCAACCGGTTTGGCCGCGCTGCCGCCGCCGGGTCCCGCTATGCCGGTGATGGCGACGGCGACATCCGCGCCGCTTTTGGCCAGTGCGCCCTTCGCCATGGCCCAGGCGCACGCCGGGCTGACTGCGCCAAAGGTCTCCAGCACATCGCCGCTGACGCCGAGGACCGATTTCTTGATGTCGTCGGCATAGGTGACGAAGCCGGCGGCAAACACGTCACTGCTGCCGGCGATTTCGGTGATAGCGGCGGAGACGAGGCCGCCGGTGCAGCTCTCGGCCAGCGCGATCATCCGGCCAGCCTCACGGTTGGCGGCGACAACTTGCTCAGCCAGCACCGCGATTTCGGCGGCACTTTTCAGCATATAATCCATATCAGCGCATTGCTCTCAAGGTTGCCACCGCCATCGCCGCGATGCCTTCGCCGCGACCGGTGAAGCCCAGTTTTTCGGTGGTTGTCGCCTTGATCCCGACCCGACCAGTTTCAATGCCCAATATCTCTGCCACCCGCGTCTGCATGGCCGCTCGGTGCGGCCCGATCCGGGGCGCTTCACAGATGATCGTGCAATCAACATGGCTGATCGCAAAGCCCCGCTCCGCCACCAGCGTCGCTGCATGCGCCAAAAACCTGTCAGATGATGCGCCGGCCCATTGCGGGTCGCTTGGCGGAAAATGGTCACCAATATCGCCAGCCGCAACCGCGCCGAGTAGTGCGTCGGTAATGGCATGGAGCGCGACATCGGCATCACTATGCCCCAGCAGCGACTGGTGATGCGGGATCAATACGCCGCCCAGCCACACGCCGTCGCCCGGCACCAGCCGGTGGACATCATAGCCCATCCCCGTGCGCGCTTCGCCATGAGCCGCGTCGCCTGTCAACAACCGCTC
>JANOPV010000183.1:0-22465 GCA_031422035.1 Sphingomonas sp.
ATGAACGGCATATCCTCATTGGCACCATAGACCGACGATGTGGAGGCCATCAGCAGATGCTGGACACCCAGCCGCCGGGCCGCATCCATCACATGAAAGGTGCCGATGACATTGCTGTCGAGATAAGCGCGCGGGTTTTCGAGGCTGTAGCGCACCCCGGCCTGCGCCGCGAGGTGAACGATGATTTCTGGCTGGAATGCATCCGCCACCGCATCGAACGCCGCCTGATCCTCCAGCATCCCCTCGGTCGCGGCAAAACCGGGATGCTGGAGCAACATCTGGTGCCGCCGCTGTTTCAGCCGGACATCATAATAATCGGTCATCCCGTCATAGCCGTGGACGGTGAACCCCTCACGCAACAGCAATTGCGCGAGGTGATAGCCGATAAAGCCAGCGGTGCCGGTGATGAGGACGCGACGGCTCAACGGGTCGGCGCTCTGGGCGCAGGTGCTCGCGTTGCGGCTCGGGCTGCGCCTTCACCCAACATGATTCGGTCCAGCACAATCGTCGCCGGGTCACGTCCGCTGCCGCCATAAATCTGAACCTCGACCATCGCCACCGGGCAGGTGGCAGGTAAGGTCAGGCTGCGCGGTGCCGCGGTATCAAAAAAATTCGCCGAAACGACCACCGCATCGAGGCAGCGCACGCGGATACTGCCAGTCGCATCCCGGGCCGCGTCGCGTTCGACGACACGCCAGCTGAGCGTGCGCGCAGCCGCCACTGGATAGACGAGCCGCCGTGCAACAACGCCGGTCACCAGCGGTTCGGCATAGGCTTCGAGCGCACCAGCCGCGCCGCCATCGGCAGAATCGATCAGGGATGCACCCCTGTCGGGCTCATCAGCGAGCGTCCAGCCGATCGGCGGATAGAGCGGGTCACCCGCCTGAGCGAGCGACAGGCTGGTCATAGCGCCCGGCTCAGCGCCCGGCAAACGCGGATAAAGCTGCCGCAGCACGGCAAAATCGCCCTCACGCACCAGCCGGGCGACGACGCCCACATAGACCTGCCGCAACAGCGGCGAATCCGGCACGCTAAGCGCATCACGCAGCAACATCGCATAAGGCGCGATCCGCCCTGGTTGTTGAACGGCGACGCCGCTGAACTCAGGGAACCACGGCGTATCAGCGCTAACAAACCGTGCCAGATCGCGCCGCGCCTCAGGCACCGCCAGCACGCTGGTCAGCCGGGTGAGCAGCGGCACCCGCGCATCGGGCTCAGTGCGGAGCAACGCATCAAAATGGACGAGCGTGTCGGGAATTGCCGCGCGCCGGATCGCTTCGTCGATCAGCCACGCCTGCACCACCGGGTCACGTCGCGACAGCCGATGGCTCGCGTTCATCACCGCCTTGGCGCGCTGTGGTCGATCACGCGCGGCGTCGGCAAGGGCGATGCTGCGCCAAGCCGGCAGGGCCAGCGGCTGGGTCTGAACAACGCTCCGCGCATAGGTCGTGAGGCGTTCAGCCGCCGCGTCGGTTGGCCGGTTGACCAGCGCCCGCTCCAATCGCGCATGCCCCGCACGCCAGCCATGGAAGGACGGCCCGAAGACCGCAAAGGAGGGAATGTTGAGGCCGATCCGGCCAGTAGCGTGCGCAAAGCTGCTTGCCGCCAGCAGCGCCGCGACGGCGGCCCAGACCAGCCGCGACGCCCAATGGCGCGATCCGCGACCAGAATTCGCCGGACTGTTCATCCCATTCGCCGAGACTACAGGCTCACGGGCTACGGGCTTGGATGCCCGCATCGGCTGGATGGCGGAACGGCGACGACCGCGCCACAATGTGCCCATCGACGGTCCGCGCATTTACTCGGCATCGCCATATTTATACTGATCGTCGTATTTATAGCCGTAGCCATAGGTCGATGCCTGGGCGCGGTATTTGGTCAGCACGACGCCGATCAACCGCGAGCCGCTTTCGCGCACCCGCTTGATCGTCGATTCAACGGCGCGGATCGGCGTGCGGCCAGCTTCAATGACGAACACCACACCCTCGACTGCGCGCGCGATCAACTGCGCATCAGACAGCGCCAGCATTGGCGGGCCATCGACGATCACATGGTCATAAACGGCGGTCAGTTCGGCGACCAATTGCCGCAACCGGTCTGAACTCAACAGTTCCGGCGCGCTCGGCGGCACTGGCCCAGAGGCCATGAACGCCACATTGGCGAAATGCGTCGGCTGGATCATCGGCTGCCATTCATCGGTGCCCGCCAGATAGTTGCTGACGCCGACGCCCCGGCTCAGGCCCAATGTCCGCGCCATCGCCGGGCGCCGCAGATCAAGGTCGATCAAGATGACATTTTTGCCGGTCCGCGCCAGCATCACCGCAATCGCCAGCGATGTCGTCGATTTGCCTTCGCTTGGCGCAGTGCTGGTCACCGACAGGCTGCGCGGCGCCCCATGATCGGTGGTAAAGCCGAGATTGGTGCGCACCGTCATATAGGCTTCGGACAGGGTCGATTTAGGATCGCCAATCAAATCGATAGGCTCGTCTGCGCTCTCGATAGGAATCGCGCCGAGCATCGGTATCCGCAAGGTATCGGTCACCTGTTGCGGACGCCGGATCGCTTCGTCGAGATTCTCTATCGCAAACACCGTTGCTGCCGCTAACCCCATGCCGATCAACGCGGCCAGGACGAGATTCAACAGCAGATTAGGGGACGATGGCCCGGGTGGCACGCGGGCTTCATCGACCACCGCGATATTGTTGGTGCCAACACCCGCGACGCCGATCTCCCGATAGCGCTGCAACAGCGTCTCATAGAGGCTGCGGTTGGTATCCACCTCGCGCTGAAAGACATTGTACTGGATGGAGGCGCGGTTCTCGCCATCGAGTTGGCTGAGCAGCCCGTCGACGCGCTGCCGCAGTCCCTGTTCGCGGCGCTGCGCTGCGTCAAAACTGCTGTCAATCGCCGTCTGCACCCGGCGTTCTTCGGCGGTTATGCTGGCATCGAGATTTGTAATCTGGCGCTGAAGTGCCTGGGCATCAGGATATTCGGGCTCAAAGCGCTGCAACAGCTGCGCATATTGGCCAGCCAGCTCCGCCCGGCGTTGGCGCAGCGCGACAATGGCTGGGCTGAGCACGGCGGTTTCGCTGGTCCGCCGGCTCCGCGCGGCATCGCGCCGCCCCTCAGCGGCAATCCGCTCGGAGGTCGCAAGCGCCAGCTGCTGGTTCAGTGCCTCAATGTCCGCGCCAACCAGCGTCTGTGTGGTCGTTGTCCGGCCATCGGCCGATCGCGTTTCGGCAAGCCGAACAATGCCCTGGTCACGCGCATAATTGACCAATTCGCGCTCCGACAATTCAAGACGCTGCCGCAACCCTTCCAGCCGGGTCTCAAGATAAGCGCGGGCGTCCGAGGTCGAGCCAAAACGCCGGTCCATGCTCTGCTGAATAAATTCCTGTGCCCACGCATTGGCGATCCGCGCCGACAATTCAGCGTTCGGGCTCGTGTAATAGACATCGACGAGTGCCGAATTCCGTAACGGACTGACCTGGATATTACCCATCAGTGCCTTGCTGACCGCCCGTTCGATCTGACGCAGCTGATCGCGGCTGGGGCGCGCGGTCATCTCATCACCGAGCAGGCCGCCGCCAACCGAAATGTCGTGCGCCTCCAGGAAAGCGGGGTCGCGCGCCAACCGCAACCGCCGGGTTACCCGTTCGGCGAGTGATCGCGCGCCGAGCAGGGCATGTTGGGTCGCGTAAAATTCAGCCGACTGAACAATGCGGTCGGATTGCAGCCCCTCGACATTCGTCACATTGGCCTGTTCGCGGGCTATTTCTAACCGCGTGCCTGCCGTGAATTGGGGGGTTGCCAGCAAAGTGAGGACCAGCGCGGCGATCAGCACGGTCGCCATGATGGCGGCGATCAGCAGCGCATGGCGCTTCGCCATCTCCAATATATGGAGAACGATCGGAGGCGAATTCGGGGCGCCGAGCGCCTCAGTCGCGGTTTGCTCGATGGCGGTATCAGGCATGGCCGTGGTCATAAGGGCGGCAGTCTATCCAATTAAAGGCAGCGCAGGACGCGCAAGGCGTCAGTTGCCGTTGTTGAGAATCGCAATCAGCGGTGCGGTCAATGTGGGTAATACAGTCAGAAAATCGCGGAAAAGGCGGCTCGCAGCAGAATTGCCGACGACGATAACATCCTCCGAATAGATCCGCGGATCGCCATAAGTGCCGCGGCGGATGGCCTGCAAATTGTAAAGCGCTGCCATTCGTTGACCATTGACGGTCCGGAACAGCACCACATTGTCCAGCTGAGCAAATTCATCCGTGCCCCGCGCCGCCGCAACCGCGCGCATCAGGGTCATATTGTTCACGATGGGATAGTTGCCGGGCTGCCCAACCTCACCGTCGACGGTCACGTAGCGACTATTGGTCGCCTCAAGATTGACCGAGACTTGGGGGTTGCGAACAAATCCCGCGCGCAACCGCTGTTCAATCCGCTGTTCAGCCTGTGCTGGGGTCAGGCCACCGACGTCGATCGATCCGCCGATCGGGATCGAAATATGACCCGATGCATCAACCTGAAACCGGCGATTGGTTAGCGACTCAAACCCGAACACATCCACAATCACCATATCCAACGGGCCGAGATGATAGATGTCGGCGGCGGGGTCATTGATGATGCCGGTTGGTGCGGGCAGCTCGGTCGCGTCGGTCACCGTCACCGCCGACGTTGTCGCCAGCCGCGGTGTCGATGCGCACCCAGCAATAGCCAATGCCAGGACCAGCACGAGGGGAAGCTTCGTCATGGAATACTCAACCGGTTGAACGAATTATCGTGCTCGATGCCAAGACCGGAGTCTCGGCGGCGAACCCATTTGAAGTCAATGGAGCGGCACTGTGCCTCATCACCGACCGCGACCAAAAGGCAACCATGATGGCTGCCAGCAGCGCCAGCGACGGCGCGCGCAGTGGATAGTCGGCAACGCTGCCCAGCACAAGTATGACAATGACCGCGCAGCCAGCCCGCGCCATCACCGCCGGTTCGCGCGCCCGATCCGCCTTAAGGCGCAGCATCCGCAGCGCACCGCCGCCAAACAGGATGACGCCAACCGCGAGCAGCAACAGCGCCGGTAGCCCGCCGGTCAACACAAGTTCGATAAAATCATTGTGTGCATGATTGAGATAGTTCGGATTCAGCATATTGGCCGGTTCATAGATGCGATAGACGTCCGCGAACGAGCCATAGCCTGACCCCCACGGAAAAAAGTCTCGCGCTGCCTGCCAGATGACGGGCAACGCCTCAAACCGCACATCGGCTTCCTCGCCGCCATTGACCAAGCGCTGCACCGCGGTCGCCCGCGACAGGGTAAGCGCAATCACGCCAGCGAGCATCGCCAGGCCCAATCCGCCGATCAGCATGATCCGGCGCCGCGACAGCTGGTGCCGCGCATCCCCCGCTTTGGCCAGGCGCAATATCCACACGGCAAAAATCAGCCCGATGACGCCGAGGGCCAAGCCCGCACGCGATCCGGTGACCAGCAGCAGCGGGATGAGAAACCCCCACAACACCATCGTCATCGGCAGGATCAGGCGCGACGCGTGACGCACATTGGACATCACCACTGCCTGCGCCGCCAGCATCGGGAACAGCGCGGCGAGCAACATCGCCTGATGATTGCGATTGGCAAACAGGCCGACGGCGTTACCCTGGTTGGTAATACGGTAGAAATAGAGCGGGCCATCGGCTGAGCCAATCACCTGCAACAAACCCAATATAGCACTGACCAGCGCGACAGCGATCAGCAATCGGAGCATCACAAGCCGGTCGTTGCTGCCGAGCGACAGGCCCAAAATCAGTCCGGCAATCGGCGTCATCAGCGCAAAGGCGGCATTCCAGGTCGCCGCTGGCGTCAGTGTCAGCGGCAGCGCGGGCAGCGCGATACCCGCCGCGCGATACATCGCGACCACCGGTTCCCGCCCGCCCAGCGCCGACCACAGCCCTGATGGCAACGGGATCAATTGCACCAGCACCGCCAGCAGCCCCGCCGCCGCCAGCAGCAGCAGCGCCCGCCCGTGTCGCCACGCCTCTGGCAACGCCACCGCCAGTGCCCCGACCAGCAATACCGCTGTCAACGGGCGCAGCAGCAGCAGCGAGCGAATATCGTCGCGCGCGCCGCCGCCCATCATGAATGTCAGCCCGACCAAGATGGCAAGCAACCAAAAAGCCGCCGACCGCGCGGTAACCCACGCGCGCACTCTCCCTAAACGACCCAAGTTCATGCGCCTTTCGCCAGCGGCGTGGCGGTGGCGACAGCAGCCGCATATTCCGGCACCATCAGTTTCAGCAAGGCGAGCAGAGCGTCAGCATCTCCCGCCAGCACCAGTTGCTGCATGGTGTCGAGATGCACTTTCAACTCCGGCCAGGGCATCATCGCCTCATCCGCGCGCACAATACGCTCATGAATGGTCGTCTGAGGGTTTTCACCGATCAACAATTCCTCATAGAGTTTTTCACCGGGGCGCAGACCAACTTCAACAATCTCTATGTCGCCCTCGGGATGCTCGCTATCGCGCACCGTCAGCCCCGACAGGCGCACCATTGCGGCGGCCAGGTCATGGATGCGGACCGATTGCCCCATGTCGAGGACGAACACATCGCCGCCCCTAGCCATGCCGCCAGCCTGGATCACCAGCTGCGCCGCCTCCGGGATTGTCATGAAATAGCGGGTGACGTCGCGGTGGGTGACCGTGACTGGACCGCCTGCGGCAATTTGCGCCTTGAACCGCGGCACCACCGACCCGCTCGACCCCAGCACATTGCCAAAACGGACCATGGTGAACAAAGTCCGCTTTTGCGCCGCCGCCCGGCTTTGCAGGATCAGCTCGCACACCCGCTTTGAAGCGCCCATCACATTGGTGGGCCTGACCGCCTTGTCGGTGCTCACCAGGATCATCGTTTCGACCTGCACCGCTTCGGCGGCGAGACAGCAATGCAGGGTGCCGAAAATATTGTTGCGCAGCCCCGATATGGGGTTCGCCTCGATCATCGGCACATGCTTATAGGCGGCGGCGTGATAGACGGTCTGCGGCCGCCAGCGCTCGAACAGGCGAAACGCCGTATCGCGATCAGCGACATTGCCGAGTTCAGCGAACAAATCGCATCCCAAAGCCTCAGCGCCCATCGCTGTCCGCAATTCGCTCTCAATCGCGTAAAGCCCGAACTCAGATTGATCGACAACGACCAATTGCGACGGGCGACAGCGGATAATCTGGCGGCACAGCTCTGCCCCGATGGACCCGCCCGCGCCGGTTACCAGCACCCGCTTGCCGACCAGCGTCTTGCCCAGCAAAATCTCATTCGGCGCAACCGCATCGCGGCCCAGCAATTCGTCCACCTGCACTTCACGCAAGTCAGAGACCGACACCCGGCCGTCGATAATATTGGCGACGCTGGGCAGTGAGCGGATGGAAATGCTGCGCGCTTGCAACGCCTCAATAATCTCGCGGCGGCGCGCCCGTGTCGCGCTGGGCATGGCGAGCAACACTTCGTCAATCTGCTGACGGCTCAGAATATCGGCCAGCCGTTCGGCGCGCCACACGGTCAGGCCATCGATCCGGCTAAGGTCGAGGCGGCGGTCATCATCGACAAAGCCGACGACGAAGATCCCCTGTTCGCGGCGCAGCGACGCGGCGAGCTGGGTGCCCGCAAAGCCCGCACCATAGATCAGCACCCGGCGCGGCGGCGCGTCGGCCTTGGCCATATGCAGCACGTCGACCAGCATGTGGCTGACCAGCATCCGGCTCAGCGACAACAGCACGAACAGCACCAGCGGCAGGATCAGCGCGACAGTGCGCGGCACCCCGCCGACCCGCAGCGGAAACAGCACGACCATCAGAACCAGCGCTAGCAGCGCACAACCCAGCGCCAGCGACAACACGGTGCGACCGCCGGTAAAGCGCATGATCGATTGGTAGATGGACAGGCGCAGCGCGAGCAGCAGCCAGAGGAACGCGGTCAGCCCGGCGACGAACAGCACCGGGCCAGACCAGAAATCCCACGCGCCGAGCCGCAGATAAAAGGCAAACCACACCGCGACCACGCACAGGATCAGGTCAAGCACGACGGCCAGGCTCTGGCGCACCGGCCGGGCAAGACCGATCAGGGCATCACCGGCAATGGTGGCATAGCTGCGAAATTGCTGAAACATGATTAGACGGATGCGATCAGGAACAGACGCTATCGCCGGTCAGCGGGCTTGTCATGCGCAGTCCTCCATCAAGAAAGAACGGCGTTAAATCAATCGCCGTCACTGGGCGGAGCGCCCCCTCTCCGCCGCAGTCCCTAGGCGAAGCAGCCGCGCAACTCAAGCCAAGCCTTGGGTTCCGACGCTCAGTTGGTGAGATACCAGCGATCTGTCCCTTCGAGGCCCAGGGCCGTGAGAATGCCCGACTTATACGCCCCGGTATCGATCCCGAGCCGGTTGCCGCGTTCGTCCGGCGTGTCGGTGATTGTGTGGCCGTGAACGACGACATGGCCATGATCGCGCTCATCGTCGAGAAATTCGTCGCGGATCCAGCGCAAGTCGTTAATCGCCTGCCCCCGGAGCGGCACGCCGGGCCGGATGCCGGCATGGACGAACAGATAATCACCGATGACGATCCGGTCCTCGCCCGCGTCCAGAAACTGCGCATGGCTGTCCGGGACCAGCGTTGGCAGCAGCCGCGCCAGCGCGTCAAATTCCATCGTCCGATAGGCATCGGGGTCGATGTCATAGGACAGGATCGTCGGTTCGCCCCCGATGCGCACGAAATAGCGGACGACGGCGGGGTCGCCGCGCAACGCCTTCAGGAACACCTCTTCATGATTGCCGACCAACCAGCGTAAGCGCTCACCGCGCACTGCGTGGAGCGCCATCGCCCGCTCGATCACGCCGCGCGAATCGGGGCCGCGATCCACCAGATCGCCGAGCAGGATGATCGTCGTGTCCGCCGCGCCGCGCGCCGCATCATCGGCCGCGATCTTGTCCAACAGCGCGGCAAACAGATCGTCACGCCCATGAATGTCGCCGATGGCATAGACCCGCTGTCCGGCTGGGATTGCCGACAGATGCGTCGGCGGAGCCGGCGTGCGGCGAAAGAAGCGGGACAGGACCATCGCCGCGCCCATAGCCGCCGCCGCCGGTTGCGCCAAGCGCCGCGCGGCTTGGCGTCCATCAATAGCCCCTCTAAGGCGACCCGATGACCCGTCCATCGCTCACACTGCTTGCCTTCCTTGCCGCCTGTCTAGGAATGGTGCTGTTCGCGGTGATGGACACCGCAATGAAAGCGCTGGTGCTGAGCATTGGGGCCTACAACACATTGCTCTGGCGGTGCCTGATCGGCGTCGGCCTAGGCGGCGGGCTCTATGCTGGGGGCCGGGCACCGCGACCATCGCGCGCCGCGCTGCGCCTCCACATCCAGCGCGGCATCATCGTTGCGGGCATGGCGATGCTGTGGTTCTGGGCGATTGCCTATCTGCCGCTGGCGGAAGCGGCCGCGCTGTCGTTTATCGCCCCGCTGATCGCGCTGTATCTCGCCGCCGTCCTGCTTGGTGAACGGATTGGCCGGCCAGCCATCGTCGCGTCGCTGCTCGGAATTGCTGGCGTTGTGGTCATCATGATCGGGCGCTTTGGCAGCGGTGTCTATGACGACAATGCCCTGTGGGGCGCGCTCGCGGTGTTCGCCTCAGCGATACTCTACGCCTATAATCTCATCCTCGCGCGGCAACAGGCACAGATTGCCAGCCCGACCGAGATCGCCTTTTTCCAGTCCGCAATCATGTTCGCCACCCTGGCGCTGGCGTCGCCATGGCTCGCCATCTGGCCGGACGCCGCGCACTGGCCGCTACTGGCCCTCGCAGCCGCCCTTGGCACGACCTCGCTGCTGTTGCTGTCCTGGGCCTATGCCCGGGCACAGGCGCAGGTGCTGATCCCGGTAGAATATACCGTGTTCGTCTGGCTGGCGCTGCTCGGCTGGTGGTTTTTTGACGAACCGCTCACCATCCCCGTGTTGATCGGCACCGCGCTGATCGTCACCGGCTGCCTGATCGCGGCGCGGTCAAAACCGGCTGACGACGCCCTGAACAGCTAGCCGCCGTGCGTTCGGATCCAGTCTTCGACCACCGGTGCAATGCTGTCGCGCCACTTGCTGCCATTGAAGATGCCGTAGTGGCCCACCGTTTCCGCCATCAGATATTTCTTTTTGGCCGCCGGTAGCTTGGTTGCGATTTTCAGCGCCGCCTTGGTCTGACCGATGCCGGAAATATCGTCATTCTCACCCTCAATCGCCAGCAGCGCGGTCTGGGTGATCGCTGCCGGATTGACCAGCTTGCCGCGATAATTAAACTCACCCTTGGGCAGCAAATGCCGCTGGAACACGACATCCACGGTCTGGAGATAAAATTCCGCCGTCATGTCGCACACCGCGCGATATTCGTCATAGAAATCCTTCTGCCGCTCGGCGCTCTCGCCGTCGCCGTCGACCAGATGCTGATACATCTGCCAGTGGCTCATCAGATGGTTGCCCAGGTTCATCGACATGAAGCCGGTCAGCTGTAGGAAGCCGGGATACACCCGTCGCCCCGCACCTTTGTAATAAGGCGGCACGGTCGCGATCACATTGTGGACGAACCAGTCATGCGGCTTTTGCGTGGCATGATTGTTGACCGCGGTTGGTGCTTCGCGCGTATCAATCGGCCCGCCCATCATCGTTAGCGTGCGCGGCGCGCAGGGATGTTTGTCCGCATTCATCACTGCGGTCGCGGCATAGGCCGGAACCGATGGCTGGCACACTGCCAGCATGTGGGCATCTGGCCCAATATGCTCCAGCCATTCGATGATGTAATCGACATAGGCCTCCAGATCGAAGCCGCCGCCGGTCAGCGGCACGTCGCGCGCATCCTTCCAGTCGGTGATCCACACATCATGGCCAGGCAACATCCGCTCGACCGTGCCGCGCAGCAATGTCGCGAAATGGCCAGACATCGGTGCGACGATCAACAGCTTCGGCGCGCCCGCGCTGGCTGCATGGGTAAAGTGGATCAGCTGACCAAAGGGCTTGCGCGCCTCAATCACTTCGCTGACCGGCACCGATTTGCCGTCCACTTCGGTGGTCGCCAGCCCAAAAGCGGGCTTCCCGCGCGGCGCCGCTGCGTGCGCGAACACTTCCAATGCCGACGCTGCCATCTGGCTGATGCCGAGATAGGCCCAAGGCCCGGAAAATTGCGTCAGCCACTGCGATGAGGCGTTGGCGATGGTGCTGGCACCGGCCAGCCACGACCGCTGGAGGTCGTAGGCATGATAAAGCATCGGCAAATCCTGTTCCCCAGAAGTGATCTCCTCGGAAATCACAGCAAATCAAAGTCCATCGGGCGCGACCGCGCCTGTTTCCGGGCGTATCGGCGAGAGGCCGCACGGCTCGCATGTTGCAGTGCATCATGCAAGATAAAAGGGGGCGGTAAAGCGGCGAATGGATTGAGCGCGGGCGACCACACTGCTAGGCGCTGCCGCATGAGCACCGCTGAACCCACCAACCCGCCCGCGTCCATCACCCCCGCCCGTAAGCTCGGCAGTCTCGCCATGGTCTGGCATCATGCCAGCGCCTATCCGCTGCAAATTGCCTGCGCGATCCTGTCGCTCGGCGTCGCGGTGGCAGCGACATTGGCCATTCCTGCTGGTTTCCAGCGGGTGATCGACGAGGGTTTTGGCGGGACCGGCGGCGATGGCGTCATCTTCAGTATCCCCGGGACAACCGCTTCGGTGCAGCTGCCACAGCTTATCGCGGCCGGCGGCGGCGACATTGACCGCTATTTCTATTATCTGTTCATGATCGTCATCGTCCTCGCGCTCGCCACTGCTGTGCGCTTTTACTTTGTCAGCTGGCTGGGTGAGCGCACCGTGGCCGACATCCGCCGCGCAGTGCAGCGCAATCTGCTGCGCCAGGCCCCAGCCTTTTTTGAAGAAAACCGCCCGTCGGAAATCGCCAGCCGGATGACCGCCGACACCGCCGTTATCGAACAGGTCGTCGGCACCACCATCTCGGTTGCGCTGCGGAACGCGGTGATGGGCACTGGCGGCACCATCTATCTCTTCACCCTCGCGCCGGGCCTGACCGGCATGATGCTGGTCGCCATCCCCGTCATCATCATGCCCATCGTCCTGCTCGGACGGCGGCTCCAGACCATCGCCCGCACCAGCCAGGACCGCGTCGCCGATGTTGGCGCGATGACCACCGAAGTGCTCGGCGCGATGAAGATCGTCCAGGGTTTCGGGCAGGAAAGCCGGGAGGCTGACCGGTTTGCCGGCGCAGTTGAGCGCACTTTCGCCACCGCCAAAACCCGCATCGCCATCCGCGCCGCCATGACCTCGGTGGTCATCGGCCTGTTGTTCGGGGCGATCGTCGCCTTGCTCTGGTATGGCGCGGGCGAAGTCGCCGCCGGACGGATTTCGGGCGGCACCATCGCCGCCTTCGTGCTCACCGGGGCGCTCGTCGCGGGCGCATTTGGCGCGCTCACCGAAGTATATGGCGACCTCGTGCGCGGTGCTGGGGCCGCCAGCCGTCTGGCCGAATTGCTCAGCGCCGAGCCGCAAATCCGCGCGCCCGCCAAACCAGCGGTCTTGCCGCAGCCAGCGCGCGGCGCGCTGAGGTTTGAGGGCGTTGACTTCCGCTATCCCACCCGGCCAGACAGCGCCGCGCTTGCCGACTTCACGCTCGACATTGCTGCCAATGAAACCGTCGCCGTCGTCGGCCCCTCGGGCGCGGGCAAATCCACCCTGTTCCAGCTGGCCCAGCGTTTTTATGACCCCAGTGCAGGGCGGATCCTGCTCGATGGCGTCGACATCCGCGATGCCGACCCTGCCGATGTGCGCGAACGGATCGCGGTTGTGCCTCAGGAAACGGTGGTCTTCGCCGCCTCAGCCCGCGACAATCTGCGCTATGGCCGGTGGGACGCCAGCGATGATGAAATCTGGGCCGCCGCCGATGCCGCCAACGCCAGCGATTATCTGCGCGACCTCCCGCAGGGGCTCGACACGTTTCTCGGCGAAGCGGGCTCGCGCCTCTCGGGCGGACAGCGGCAACGCATCGCCATCGCCCGCGCGCTCCTGCGCAAGGCCCCGCTGCTGTTGCTCGACGAAGCCACCTCGGCGCTCGATGCCGAAAGCGAACGGCTGGTGCAGGATGCGCTCGACCGGCTGATGCATGGTCGCACGACAGTGGTCATCGCCCACCGGCTCGCTACCGTCCGCGCCGCCGACCGGATCGTCGTCATGGATGACGGGCGGATCGTCGAAACCGGCACCCATGACGCCTTGGTGGCACAGGGTGGCCTTTATGCCCGGCTCGCCAGCCTGCAATTCGACATGCCGGTCAGTGCCGAGCGCTCGCTCGAAAACAGCTGACCCTAAATACCGATAGATCCTAGAAACCGATAGAAAGCGTCACTGCCGGACCTGACGGCGGCGCGGCATTGCCCGCCACCCGTTGCCGCCAATCAACCACCAGCCGCGGCGTCGCGGGACCAGCATCGGCGGTCAGGGTCGGGCCGACATCGAGCCGGTTCGCGCCTGGTTGCGCTGCGCCCCATATCCCGCCGCCCGTGGACAGCGTCAGCCGACCGGCTTGCGCCACTGGCCGGTAAATCTGCACCGATCCCTCGATGAACAGATCCCGCCGCCGCGCACCAACGACGCCGGCCGCGCCGTAGCTTTCCAGCCGCCAGCCACCGGCAATGGCGGTCGTCTCGCCGCCCTGCGCATACACGGCAAAGGCATTGCGGCCCGGCCCGGTCAGCCGCTGCCGCCGCTCGATGATGATCTGCACCGGCAGCCGCCCGCTCGGGCGCAAGGCGACCCCGCCAGCGGCCTCAGCGCCGTCGTCGATCCGCCCGGCAGTCACCACCCGGCCAAACACCTCGACCCCGCCGCCATTGGGTCGCCAGCCAATCCGCGCCCCGGCCTGCGAACCGCCCAATGACCTGCCCGGAGACGAACCGGCAGCCAGCGTCGGTGTCCCTGCGCCGCGTCGAGCAAACAACCAGCCAGCGGCAGACCAGCGATTTTCTGGGTCCGCGCGGGTCGGCGCAAAATCCGGCAATGCCCGGTGCAGAGGCCCCGCCACGCTGGTAAGCGCCAATGGCGTGCCAGCGCGCCGGGCACGCAGCGGCGACAGCATCCGCGCCAGCAACAGGCTCTGGCCGTTAATCACCGCTTGGCCGCCAAAATCAGTCTGATCGGTGATCGGCGGCGATGAAACCGCCGCAATGGCCCGCGACGGCGGTCGTGGACCCAGGGACTGGGCAACAAGGGGCCGTGCAACCAGTGGCCGCCTATCCGCTGGCGCTCGCTGCACCCGCAACCGAGTTTCCGCCAACAGCTCCGCCACTGATGGTGGCCGCGCCTCGGCCAGCGGCAGCAGCGGCGGCAACCAGCGGTCGATGCCGCCAGCATCGGCATAGTCCAGCGGCGCGTCCATATGGGCGGCCGCGCTGTCTACCCATAGCGCATAGCCGCCACGCAAGCTCACCCACCCGCCCAGCGTCGCCGCCAGCAACAGCAAAGGCGCTGAACGCATCAGGCTCATCGGCGTGCCAGCTCGCCAGTGACGCCGAGCGTCGCGCCCAGCGGGAAGTGGTGCGCTGTCTTGTCCCAGCGCAGCGGTGCCCCCCTGAGCGTTGCCACATAAATCCGCAAGGCACGCCAGCCGCAAGCAACCAGCACGATGTTGGAGATGAACAGGCGCGGTATCGCCAGTAAACCCTGTTGCCAGCCATGGACCCGCGCGGTCATGATCGCGCGCATCATCAGCCGCCACAGCAGGACCAACGTCATTATCGTCGCCAGCATCCGCACGGCGGGGTCATCGCTGGCCAATTGCACGGCGTCTGGCGCGGCCAGCGCCACGGCCAGCGTCAGCACCAGCGCGGCATAGCCCGCCGCCATCGCCAGCACCGACAGCATGGTTCGCCGGTCGCGCCACAACATCCACCAGCTCGTCAACACCTCAACCGCATCGGCCCGCGGCGCAACGGTCCAGCCCAGCCGATCCCAGCCGCTCAGCGCAATGCCGTGCATCCAGCGGGTTTTCTGGCGGACGGCGTCGTCGAAGCGGTGCGGGAAATAGGCGCGGGTGGCGATCAATCGTCCGGCGGCGTCGTTCAACAGCACAAACCGGCCGCGCGCACCGGCTGCCGCCAGACGGATGCCAAGTTCATAATCCTCCGTCAGGCTGCCCGCGGCAAATGGGGCACCGCCGCCGCCCAGCCGATCCAGCACGCCCACCCGGATTGCGCACCCGACCCCAGCGGTGGGGAGCATCGCGCCAACGGCGTCGCGCACCGCCATCTCTTTCAGATGCGCTTCGGCAAATTCGTCAACATAATGGCCTGACCACCATCGGCCAGCCGGATTGACCATCGGCGCGACCGGCAGCTGCGTATAATCTGCGCCGGCCAGCGCATGGTCATGGGCGCCAAGTTCTAGCGCTGCCACAACGTCTTCCGCGTCATGCACAATCACCGCGTCGGGTGAAAAACGCCCCGACGCGCGATCCGCATCCAGCCGGCTCCAGAGATGATTTAGGCAATCGCCCTTGGTCGACGGTCCGGCATGCGGCAGAATGACAAGCTGTATCCAGTCGCTGGCAGCGGCGATCCGCGCCACCACCGCCAATGTGCCGACGTCATTCGGATATGCGCCCACATAGACGCGATACCGCCCATCGCCCCAGCGCGCGCGCAGGCAGTCCAGCATAGCGCCGATAACATTGCCCTCATGCCATGCGGGAATCAGGATTGCGTAGGTCAGCCGGGGCGCGGCGCGGCCGAGTGTTTTCAGCGGCACTGGTCGTCGGCCGATCCCGCCCAGCCACAGCGCATCAACGATCAGGTCGTCCAGGGCAAAGACCAAGCCGACGACCCCGGCGAACAAGGCCAGTTCCCATGCGACCACCAGCCACGCGTCTGCCGCCATGCCGAAATGCCCCGGTCCGCGCCGACATGGCGCTTGCTCAACTATATTGCGGGTGCCGACAGTAAAGGCAATGACCAACCATAGCCGCTGCGGGACAGGAACCGGGGACGCACCGCTCACCCTTACCTGTCGCCCCCTTGCCCTCCCCCGCCTGCCTCGCTAAACGCGCCTTTCCCGGCAGGGTCGGCCCATAGGGGTATAGCTCAGTTGGTAGAGCATCGGTCTCCAAAACCGAGGGTCGTGGGTTCGAGTCCCTCTGCCCCTGCCAGCCTTGCCATTTTGCTGCATCATCACTAGATGCGCGGCATTCGGGACAGACGATCCGACCGGCCGCACGTGTTTCTCAAAAATGATGAGGGCGCGGCGGGCGGAAATTTGCCGTTTGCAGGGCAAGGCTAGTCTGCACGCATTTTGAACAGGCGGCGCGGGGGCAACCCGGCGCTGATGAGGGATATATGGCAAAGAACAGCCCGGGCGAATTCATCCGGCAGGTCCGCGCAGAGGGCGCAAAGATCGTCTGGCCCACCAGCCGGGAGACATTTGCGACCGCGATCATGGTGCTCATCATGACCACGTTGCTCGCCATCTTTTTCCTCGGTATCGATTCGCTCTTTGGCGCCGCGGTTCGCTGGCTGCTCTCTTTCGCTGGCTAATCGCCACACGCATTTTTTGACGGGACGATCTGTATAATCATGGCGCGCTGGTACATCATTCATGCCTATTCAGGCTTTGAGAACAAGGTGCGCGACGGCATCCTGGCTGAGGCAGAGCGCATGGGCGTCGCCTCACTCGTTGAACAGATTGAGGTGCCGACCGAGACGGTGACCGAGATGAAGCGCGGCAAGCGCATCCAGAATGAGCGCACGTCGATGGCCGGCTATGTCCTCGCCAAGCTGACCCTGACCGATGATGTCTATCACGTCATCCGCAACACGCCGAAGGTCACCGGCTTTCTCGGCGTCGGCGGGAAACCGCAAGCGATCCGCGAATCCGAAGCGATGCGGATGCTCAACAGCAAGGAAGAGGCCGCCAGCCGTCCGAAGCAGGAAATCCGCGTCGATTACGAAATCGGCGATCAGGTGAAAGTGCTCGAAGGGCCATTCGCCACCTTTAACGGCCTCGTCGAGGAACTTGATTTCGACAAGGGCCGGGTCAAGGTCGGCGTTTCGATCTTTGGCCGCGCTACCCCGGTTGAACTGGAGTTCGACCAGGTTGAAAGAATGAAATAATCACGAAAAACCCTCTCCCTCCAGGGGAGAGGGACAGCTCGCGCCAGCGAGCAGGGAGCGGGGAGTCTGTTATGCCTTCCCATAGCGCAAGCGCTAGCGGGGTGCCCTCTCCAACTTCGCCTAGCCAGATAAACTGGCAAGGCTCCATATCCTCTCCCCTGAAGGGAGAGGATAATTACCGCGGGAGGAAGGCTTCGGCCAACCGTTCAACCGCTTAACTTGAGGGGCAGCAGCCGCCGCCCCGACAGAGAGAAAAGGAGGCCATCATGGCCAAGAAGATTACTGGCTATATCAAGCTGCAAGTGCCAGCCGGCGCTGCCAATCCGTCGCCGCCAATCGGCCCGGCTTTGGGCCAGCGCGGCGTGAACATCATGGAATTCTGCAAGGCCTTCAACGCCGCGACCAGCGACCTTGAAAAGTCGACGCCGATCCCGACGATCATCACCGTGTTCGCGGATAAGAGCTTTTCGTTTGAGACGAAAACGCCCCCCGCCACCTTCCTCATCAAAAAGGCGATTGGTCTCAAGGCTGGCTCGAAAGAGCCGGGCAAGATCGGCGCCGGGTCGATCAAGCGCAGCCAGCTGGCTGAGATCGCCGAAGTGAAGATGAAGGACCTCAACGCCAATTCCATCGAACAGGCGACGAAGATCATCGAAGGTAGCGCCCGCTCGATGGGCCTCACAGTGACGGAGGGCTGATCCCATGGCCAAACTGACCAAGAAGGCGAAGACCATCGCCACCACATTCGACCGTGACAAGCTTTACGGCGTTGATGAAGCCATCGGCGCGCTGAAGGATGCGGCGTCGAAAAAGCTCAACGAAACCATCGAAATTGCCATCAATTTGGGCGTTGATCCGCGCCATGCCGACCAGATGGTGCGCGGCGTCGTCACCCTGCCCGCGGGCACCGGTAAAGACGTCAAGGTCGCCGTGTTCGCGCGCGGCGACAAGGCCGAAGCCGCGCTCGCCGCCGGTGCTGACAAGGTCGGCGCCGAGGATCTGCTGGAGGACATGCAGGCCGGTAATCTCGATTATGGCCGGGTCATCGCGACCCCGGACATGATGGGTATCGTCGGCCGTCTGGGGAAGGTGCTGGGTCCAAAGGGCCTGATGCCGAACCCCAAGCTGGGCACGGTTACCCCCAATGTTGCCGAAGCCGTGAAAGCGGCCAAGGGCGGCCAGATCGAATTCCGCGTCGAAAAGGCCGGGATCATCCATGCTGGCCTAGGCAAGATCAGCTTTGCCAACGCCGACCTGCGCAAGAATTTCGACGCCTTCGTCGACGCGATTGTCAAAGCGAAGCCCGCCGGTGCCAAGGGCAAATATGTCCGCAAGATCAGCCTGAGCTCCACCATGGGCCCCGGCGTAAAGGTCGACACCAGCGAAATCGCCAGCGTCGGCTAACACGCGCGTTTACGCGTGGGAACGTAGAATAATCCCGCACGCGCGTTTACGCGCGGGAACGCGAAGACAAAAACGCACGCCGGTTTACCGGCGGGAACGCGCAAATTGAAACGGCCGGGGCTTATGCTCCGGCCGTTTTGCTATCAGCGGCCCCGCCCTTCACACGCCGGATAATGATGACGATATGCCGCGCGCCGCGCGCGGGCTAACCCCAGTCCAGCGTTTGAAGGCGCGCGAAAACGCCGCCGGGTCGGCATAGCCCACAAGATAGGCTGTTTCATTGACCGACGCCTTACCTCCACGCAGATAATGCAGCGCCATGGTGTGGCGCAATGCGTCCAACTGCGCCGCAAAACTTGTCCCCTCAGCCTTGAGCTGACGATAGAGGGTGGTGCGGCTGACGCCGAGCGCACTCGCCACCCGGTCAATGCCGACGTCGCCGCTATGGAGGATCGGGATTAGGGTGGCGTCCACCCGTCCAGCGACACTCGTTGCACGCTCCAGATCGGCCAGCAACATGGCTGCATGATCGCTTAAAATGCCAAATACATAGCGGTTCGGATTGTGCAGCGGGATCGACAACCATGATTCATGGATCAGTATCGCGTTGCGGTCGCTGCTGAATTTCACTGGCACGCCCAATATACGCGGATAGTCGGCATGATATGCGGGTGCCGCGTGCGTGACATGCACCGCTTGCGCAAAGGGCGCCGAGCCAAAATGGCGCGCCGTGTCGCTGATGAACCGCGCGATGGTTGATTCGGTCAGCTCAGGGAAATCGTTCGGATTGTGCCGCTGATCCTCAAGCCACAGCGCGCCGTCCGTTCGCACCAGCGCGAACCGCGGACCGGCACCATGCCCCTCCACCTCAACGGCCAGCCGCGCAAAGCGGTTCATCTGAGCGAACGCCTCACCCATCGTCGCTGCCGAATGACAAATCAGGCCAACAATCGACATGGCCTCAAACCGTGATTCAGCCCCGAAATGCAGCCCAAAGGCTGGGTCGTTACACAGTATCTTGGCGGCGAGCATCAACGCCCTGAACTGTCCAAAAGAAACGCGAGCGTCTGGATCGTCCAGCTGATCGATCGCCAGATTGGCCTGTTCAGCGAGCTGCACCGCATCGGCACCGCGCGCTACTGCGATGTCGATTAGCGCCCGGGCATAGCCAGCAGACACCGTGGTTTCATTCATGGTTGCAACCAAAAATCATGTTTCTGCCGCCAGCAATCATGGGCGCGGGGCACCCCTTGAGTGTATTGTCTATATACTACGCTTCTGCGCCCTATGCCAAGGATGAACTATGCCGACGCCAACCATCCCCGTCCAATCCATCAGCCAGCCCGCTGCAACGGGCCCCGGTAAAGCGCTCGCCCGCTCGGTCACGGCATGGTTCGTCGTCGCGGCTGCGGGACAGGTGATGTTTGTCGCCTATATCGCCGCATTTTACGGTCGCGCGGCCATCGGCGGTGACATCAGCCGCTGGAATGATGTCATGGGCGTCGGCCTGATCGCGGGCGACACGATGAGCAATGGCGTGCTCGCCGCGCATCTCCTTTTCGCAGCGTTCATCACGCTCAGCGGCCTGGTCCAGCTCATTCCGCAAATCCGCGTGCGGGTGCCGCGCTTTCACCGCTGGAACGGGCGTCTCTATATGGTCGCGGCGGTCATCATGAGTGTCGGCGGCTTATGGCTCATGTGGGGCCGGGTTGACCATTTCTACGACACGCTCGGAAAGCTGGGCACTACCGTCAACAGCGTGCTGATCCTCTATTGTGCAGCGCAGGCATTTTCTACGGCCAGGGCACGCAATTTCGCTGTCCACCGGCGCTGGGCGCTGCGCCTCTTCATGGTCGTCAGCGGTGTGTGGTTTCTGCGCATCGGCATGATGTTGTGGGTGCTGATCAATCAGGCCCCGGTGGGGTTGGGCGATGACATGGGTGGGCCGGCCGCCATCGCGCTCAACTTCTTGCAATTCTTGATACCGCTCGGCGTCCTCGAACTCTATTTCCGCGCGCAGGCGAGCAGCAGCAATCGGCGGCGCACCGCCACCGCCGCTCTGGTCGCGGTATGCGCGGTTGTAACGGCCATCGGCCTGATCTTGACATCACTCGGCATGTGGCTGCCCCACATGGGCGGTTAAGCGAACCCACAACGACAATGGGCCGGGTTTGACCCCGGCCCAGCCCGCCATCTCTGCCGACCTCAGAATCTCACTCAATTCATACTCAAACTACTGATTTACATCAGTTAATTTGCGTAAGTGGACGTTTCTGCGCTCGGCAAAAAACGTCCAGCTACTTCCACCAAGTGCATCATTTAGAACCGCGTTTCGACACTCACCGTAAAGCTGCGCCCGCGCGGATCCGCCACCCGCGGCTCCCAGCTGGAGCCCGACCCGGTATTGCTGTCATAGGTAACGGCGAACGGCGGATCGGTATCAAACAGGTTCCGCACGCCAAATGTCATCCGGAAGGCGTCGTTGATATTATAGCCCAGCGACAGATTATAGAGCGTGTAGTCGCTAACGTTAATCACATCATTTGGCGGATTGATCGAGCCATTGGCGATCCCCGGCAGCTGCTGGTTACGATAGCCGGAGCGATAGATTTGCGACAGGCTGAGCGACCAGCTGTCATTCGACCAGGTGATGAACGCATTATGCTTCCACCGAAGGCCGAGATCACCGGCGAAGGAGAACACACCGCGCTGATTCTGGTACGCGACATTGGGCGCTACCCGGTCCTCCTTTTCGAGCAGATAGGTGCCGTCAAATCCGGCGCTAATCCGTCCACCGAACAGGTCGGTCCGCCCGCGAGCCGAAAATTCGATTCCTTGGGTGCGCGTCGCACCTGAGTTGATCCACGTCTGATCGATGGACAATAGCTGGCCACCGGCGTTTCGCAGGAACCGATCCTGGAAGACCGTGAAATTGTCGATCAGCTGACGGAGCGACAAGGTCTGAATCGTGTTTTCCCGATTGATCATCCACCAATCGACCGACAGGCTGAAATTATTGTTGGGCTGAATGACAAAGCCAGCCGTCGCCTGTTCCGCCGTTTCCGGCCCGAGGATGGGGTTGCCGCCATTGACGATGTTCAGCGTCGTCAGCACCGCACATCCGACCTGCGTCGTATTGGGAATACCCCCCGGGCAGGTCGATGGGTCAGCAATGTCGCGGCCCGAATATAGCGCCTCGGTCCGGCCATTGAAAATCTGGTTGAAGCTCGGGACACGGAAGCCGGTATTATAGGAACCACGGAACATCAGCCACGGCGTAACCCGCCATTGCGCCGAAATCTTGGGATTAGTGGTGCTGCCAAAACCGTCATAGTCATCAACGCGAAATGCGGTGGTGATTTCAAACCCGTCGAACAGCGGGAACAGCGCTTCAATATAAGCCGCACGGATGTCGCGCTGTGCGCCGAGCAAAGCGTTGCCATCATCAAACGGCGCAGCGATGATCGTTGGCCGGGCAGTTGCCGCGCGGACGTCGCCGTTGAACCGATATTCTTCGCGCCGCCAATCAACCCCAACGGCAATTTGTATCTGGCCGCCCGGCAGGTTGAACAACCCGCCAGAGACCGAGGCATCAACCTGCGTTACCTCATATTGGCCGCCATATAATATCGTGCCCGCAGCGGAGACCGCCGCAAGCTGTGCTAGACCGGCTGCCGATTGCACCTGGCCAGGGAACAGGAACGGATTGAGGACCCCGGCATTCAGGACCCCGATCAGGCCCGGCTGTGTTGCGCCCGGCGCGGTGGGCGCCAGCGGATCATTGGCGCCGCTGGCCAGCGTGCCGCGGAAATAATAGCCGGTGCCCAACCGCGATTCGCTTTCGCTGGTCGCATAGGATGCACCGAGGCGATAATCCCAC
>JANOPV010000184.1:0-4608 GCA_031422035.1 Sphingomonas sp.
GCCGCATCAGCGGCGCGTGGCCGCATACCCAGCTGTTCCTGCGCGAGCAGGCCGTAAAATGTTTCATCGAGCCGCGCGGCGCGGCGCAGTGCAGGCTGCGCCTCTTGTGGTCGGCCACAGGCGGTGGCGGCGCGTGCGAACCAGAAATGGCCAGCCGCTTCCATCTCGCTTTCATCGGCGCGCCCGGCGACGTTGCGAAATGCTGCCATCGCCGCCGTGCAATCATTCTGCCGCCAGCTGGCCAGACCCTGGGTCCAGTCGGCCTGCGCCACCCAGGCGCCGCTGCCGCCTTGGGCCAGTGCGGCAACCCGGCGTGCGCTAGCGTCGTCATTTTCGATATAATAGGCCCAGGCAACGCGCTGCCGCCATTCGGTCAGCGCTTCGGGAGACAGGCGGCCCTCGGCAGCCACTAAGAGAGCCTCGGCGCCGGCTGGATCATCGGCATCAATGCGGGCGGGAATGGACCGAGACAGCGCTGCTGCTGCGGGGTCGCTAATGCTGCGTGGATTGCCGCGGCGCGGCGAGCCGCCCGCCCAAGCCAGTCGCTGCTCGCTCTGGGCTGCAATGATCGCTGTGCTGCCGCGTCGTTCCGCCAAACGCGCGAGTTGCGCTGCTTGCGGTAGATCGGGGGCTGATTGCAGCAACGCCGTCAGCTGGCTGCCCTCAACCCGTGGGCTGTTTGCCGCCAGATACAGCTCGGCCCGCGCAAAGGCTGCCAGTCGCTGGTCGTCAATGCTCGTAATGATCGTGTCCGCTGTCGCCCATTGGCCAGCGCGAATGGCGCGCATCGCATCGGCCAGACGCACGGCGGGGCCGTCGGCGCGCGCCGGTGCAACAGGAACGACGGCGGTGTCAGCGCGGGCAAGGGAGGGCAGCATGGTGCCAGCAGACAGCGCGGCGGCGATAGCGAGATAACGGTTGGAAAAACGCAGCATGGGTCAGGCGGGCTCCCTCAAGCATTTCAGCGCGGTCCACGCCCCCCGCTTCAGTGCTGCCCGGTTGAGCAGCAGTCGCGGGTGGTGAATGGCCACAGCCGCCGTTGTGACGCCATAATGGTTAATGTTTCGTAAGCCATCCCCATCGGCGGGCACATCGTCCCCCGTCAGCAATTGGCATGTCGATTGGCCGAGCAGGAGCACCGCCCGTGGGTTGGAAATCGCGATATTGTGGAGCGCCAGCGCGCGCAACCGCTGCCCGGCATCGGCATCCCACTGGCCGCCCGGCGGCCGCGTGGCTGCAATACTGGCGATCCGCAGTCCGTCACGCTGATGACCGATTGCCGCCAGCATAGCGTCAAACAGCGCGCCGATTGGGCCCGCAAATAATTGCCCGCTGGCCAGATCCTCCGCATCGGGCAAATCCGACACGATCATCAGCGGCGCATTGGCTGGACCAATGGGCGCAATCCGCCGCGACCAATCGCCGCCGGGCAGGGCAGGGTCGGCTGCTATCCATGCGTCAAAGGCCGCTACTGTGTCAGGCCATAGGGCAACTGCCGCAGGTGCTGGCGGTGCGGTGGCGGCGACCGGGGTGGCCGCCGCAAAAACTGCACGGCTTTCGGCCAGCATCGACGCCGCTGGTGCGCGTGCTCGTGGGGACGCCGACTGCCGCCAATCATGCGGCATATCCGCCACTGGATCGACCAATCCAGCTGCGGTCCACCAGTTCAGATAACTGGCTACCGCATTATTTTCCCGACCGCTCATGGTAAAAAGTCAAAGAGCCGGTTGACGATGGGGTCAATTGCCATGCATCGGCATATCGGACCAACGGACAGAATGCAGCGGCGACAGGAGAATGCGCCGCAGGATAGCGAAGGACGAGGTGATGAGCGAGCGCGAGTCAATGCCCTATGACGTGGTGATCGTCGGCGGCGGGCCTTCGGGTCTGGCGGCGGCCATCCGCCTCAAACAGCTCGCTGCGGCGGCGGAGACCGATATTGCAGTCTGTGTCCTCGAAAAGGGCTCGGAGATTGGCGCGCATATATTGTCGGGTGCGGTCGTCGATCCCAAGGCGCTCGACGAATTGCTGCCCGAATGGCGCAGCCAAGGCTGCCCGATGGCTGAAACGCCGGTGACTGATAATCAGCACTGGGTCATGACGGCGACCAAAAAATACGAAATGCCGCATTTTCTCGCGCCGCCGTTCATGGACAATCACGGCACCTACACCGGCAGCCTGGGCAATCTGTGTCGCTGGCTGGCCGAGCAGGCTGAGGGGCTGGGCGTGGAAATCTTCCCCGGCTTCGCCGCTGCTGAAATATTGTTCAATGGCGACGGCTCGGTCAAAGGCGTGGCCACCGGCGACATGGGCGTCGCCCGCGATGGCAGCCACAAGGCCGACTATCAGCCCGGCCTAGAACTCCATGCGAAATATACCTTCTTTGCAGAGGGTGTGCGTGGTCACCTGACCAAAACGCTCAAGGCGCGCTATAATCTGGAGGCCGATTGCAGCCCGCAAGTCTACGGCATCGGCCTCAAGGAATTGTGGGACGTCACCCCCGAAAACCACTTCCCCGGCCGCGTCATTCACGCCCAGGGCTGGCCGCTGGGTGAGGACGCCAATGGCGGCGGTTTCATCTATCATCAGGCCAATGGCCAGGTCGCCATCGGCTATTCGGTGTGGCTCAATTACTCGAACCCGCATCTCTCCCCTTTCCACGAGTTTCAGCGATGGAAAACCCACCCTGAGGTCCGCAAAATCCTCGAAGGCGGCAAGCGCATTTCCTATGGTGCCCGCGCCATCAGCGACGGCGGCTATCAGTCGGTGCCGAAACTCAGCTTTCCCGGCGGCGCATTGATCGGCGACACTGCGGGGTTCCTCAACGTCCCGCGGATCAAGGGCACCCACACCGCGATGAAAACCGGGATGATGGCCGCCGAGGCCGCCTTTACCGCCATTCTCAGCCAGCGCAGCCATGACGACCTCGTCGCTTATGGTGCCGCCTATCAGGATAGCTGGGTGGCGAAGGAATTGCGGATGGTCCGCAACACGCTGCCGTTGGTCGAAAAATTCGGCAACGCTATTGGCACAATCCTCGCCGGCATCACCATGTGGCTTGAATTTCTCGGTATCCGCATGCCGTTCACGATGAAGCATCATCCTGATTATAAGAGCCTGTGGCGCAAGGATCTGGTACAAAAGATCGACTATCCCAAGCCCGACGGCGTCGTCAGTTTTGACCGGCTGTCGTCGGTCTTCCTGTCCAACACCAATCATGAGGAGGACCAGCCGGTCCATCTCCAGGTTAAGGATATGGAGCTGCAACGGACCAGCGAACTGGGCGACTATGATGGCCCATCGCAGCGCTATTGCCCGGCGGGCGTCTATGAATGGGTCGATGATGCGGCAGGCGACCCGCATTATGTCATCAACGCGCAAAACTGCGTCCACTGCAAAACCTGCGACATCAAAGACCCCAACCAGAATATCAATTGGGTGGTGCCGGAGGGCGGCGGCGGTCCCAATTATCCCAATATGTGATGCGCAACTCCGGGACCGAAATTGCCTATGCAAAGCTCAACCTCGCACTCCACGTGCGGGCACGGCAAGCTGACGGCTATCATCAGATTGAGACGCTGTTCGCCTTTGTTGACGATGGCGACCGGCTATCGGTGGCACCATCGAGCGCGCTGACGCTGACAATTGCCGGTGAATTTGCGGATGATCTGGATGGCGGTGAGGATGATCTGGTCCTGCGCGCTGCACGGCTGCTTCAGGAACGCGCAGCGATACCAACCGGCGCGGCGCTCCATCTCGAAAAGCAGCTGCCGGTCGCGTCAGGCATCGGCGGCGGCTCCGCTGACGCCGCAGCAACGTTGCGGTTGCTGGCCCGACACTGGCACGTCGCGCCCGACATCGATCTCGCCAGTATCGCTGCAGAACTGGGCGCAGATGTGCCCGCTTGCCTGCGCGCGACCACCAGTATCGGCACCGGCATTGGCACCGACCTCAGCGATACGCCGGACCTGTCGCTCACCGGCACAGCGGCATTGCTCGTCAATCCATTGTTTGAATGCCCCACCGCCGCTGTTTTCAGCGGCTGGGACCAGCAGGATCGCGGCCCGCTGGACCCGCTGGACTATCTGCGCAGCCGCAACGACCTCACCACCTCGGCGATGCACCAAGTGCCCGAAATCGTCGAAGTGCTCACCGTGCTTAGGGCGCAAGTCCCGCGCCTCGCCCGCATGTCCGGCTCCGGCGCCACCTGTTTCGCGCTGTTTCGCACCGCTGCGGAGCGTGACGCCGCCGCAACCCGCATCGCCAGTTCGCATCCCGAATGGTGGCAGATGGCGGGCGCACTCCGGTGAACCCCGCCAGCGCGGAGGAGGCATGGCACGGCCTGGGTTCTCCGACGCCCGGCGGCGTGCTGATTGTCGGCGACCATGCCTCAGCCTTTGTCCCGCCAGACATTGACCTCGGCATCGACCCGGCGCTGCTGCGGCTCCACATCGGCAGCGACATTGGCGTCGCTGAGGTCGCTGCCGCCTTGGTCAATAGTCACGGCATGGAATGCGCCTTCCTCGCGGGCGTTTCCCGGCTCGTCGTTGATCTTAACCGAGACGATGGCGCCTCCGGCCTCATCCCCACCCACAGCGACGGCCACGC
>JANOPV010000185.1:0-9396 GCA_031422035.1 Sphingomonas sp.
GCGCTGGTGATCGCGCCGAACGCTTCATAGGTGGCAGCGGAGAGCAAAGGCTGCGCGGTCGCCCCCGCACTGGCGCGGGTGCTCACGCCGCTGACCCGGCCCAGCGTATCACGGGCATAATCGACGATCCGGCCCGAGGGATAGGTGATCTGCGTGATCCGGTCCGCCCGGTCGTAGGCATAGCGCAGGGTGAAGGCTGCGGAGCTGGCAATCACCTGCTGCCGCTCGACCAGATTACCGCGATGGTCGTACCGATAGCGTGTGGTGCCGCTGCCGTCCGTCACCTGCGCCAACCGCCCGACGCCATAGCTGCCCGCGATCCCGGTGGTGTCGTAACTGTAAGTGACGGCCTGTGCGCTGAGGCCCACTGGCGTCACCGTCAGCATTCGGCCGAGCATGTCATAGGTATAATCGACCCGCTGATTGCGGCCATCGATCGCGGCGGTCATGTTGCCCGCAAGGTCATGATAGTAAGTGCTGGTCCCGCGATCCGGGCTGACTTCGCGGATCACATCGCCAAAGCCGTTGCGGACAAAGCTGGTGGTGACGGAGGCTGCATCCTGATGGGTGAGTTGCTCATCGCGGGTGTTGTACGCGGCGTTGGTCAGGCCATTGTCGGGCGCGGTTGCGGTGGTGACGCGGGCGAGGCCGTCAAAGGCCTGCGCGGTGGCGCGTCCGACGGGTGAGGTCATATTGGTGAGGTTGCCGTTGGGATCATAGGCATAGGTCCAGGTGCGGTTTGGCCCGAGCACCTCGGTCAGCATCCGGCCCAGCGCGTCAAAGCTGCGGGTGACATCCCGCCGCGCGGTGCCATTCGCCGCTGTCACCTGTTCACGGGTGACATTGCCCATCAGGTCATAGGTGTAATCGATGCGGCTACTGTCCCCGGCGGTAATCCGGGTGACCTGGCCATTGAGGTCATAAGCCATGGTCAACGCGGCGGTTTGTGGGCGGGTGACGGTGAGGACGCGGCCCTCCTGATCATAGGTGAAGCTGGTCACCGCATCGCCGGCGCTGCCCGCCGGATCGCGTACCGTGACCGACAGCAGGCGGCCAAGCGGGTCATAAGCATAATCGCTGTGAATGCCGTTGGCGTCGCTCATTCTCCCCGGGCGGCCATTGACGTCGTGCAGGCTGTAGCCGGTGACCTGTCCGCGCGGGTTGGTCATCGCGGTCAAATTGCCCGCCGCGTCATAGGTGAAGCTGGTGGCGTCATCCTGTCCGGACACAGCAGGGCGTGGACCATTCATGGACCCTAGGCGACCATTGCTGTTCCAGACGAAAACAGTCGTGCGCGTCTGGTTGGCTGTCGAATAGGGAACCGTCTGGGTCGTGAAGTCAACCTCGCTTCTGCTGATCAGGCGGCCTTGCGTGTCATAACCATAGTTGATCCTAAGATTGCCGCGCCGTTCACTGGTCGGCAGATCGAGCGTGGCGTGCCAAGTGAGGATTGTTTGCTGTACTTCAGGCCGGGCATTCGCCGCATTGATCTGCGTCGGGCGGCCCGAGGACACCGTCTGCGTGCTGCTAATCGCTCGCGCATCGGTCGCGCCGACCAGCATGTCGCTGCCATAGGTGAATGTCTCAGTCCGCGCGGCAATGCCGGGGGCCGCTGCATGGTCGATCCGCGTCAGCATCCGGGCGAGCAGGACATCGTTGGTCCATGAACGGTTGAAGCGATAGGTCGATTGGTAGCCGAGCGGATTGGTGACGATGCGGATCAGGTTGTTGTCGTCGATGGTGCGGTTGTTGACTTGGACACGTCCATGACCACCTGCACCCTCAGATAGTGTTGCATTGCCTGCGCTGTTATAGGCGTAGGTCGCCAACCGATTACCGAGATGGTCACGAACACCGGTCAGCGCCATTGGCTGACCCGATTGTTCGTAGAGGTAGGATCGGCCCCATAGAATCACGGCAGTGGCGTCGCGGCGCTGTACCGACACCAGCCTAGTGTCCACGCCGAAATCCTGCCCAGCGCTCGTCGCGTTATCATAGTCATAGTGCAGCGCCGTGCCATCGGGCAGTGCAATGCGGGTGATCACCGGCGCTTGCCCTGAAGCGTCTAGTATAATGGGCGGCGCGTTGGGATCGAGCGGATTGACCGGAGGCTGGATTAGCCGACGCCAAGTCGGCGGACGCCAATCAACCAGCATCTGCCGGCCAAAGCTATCACGGATCCGATATGGGACAACGCTGTCTCCCGCGTAATCGAAGAACCGCGTATAGCCGCTGGCGTCAATCTCTTGGATTGGCGCAAGATAACGCACCGCGTCAGCCGTGCTGTAGGCACCGACACGTCTGAAATGGATGACACGCCCATCCGGAAAATCGAGGCGCAGTTCTGAGGGGCCGTCTGCCACAGTTGCTGTCTGATAAAAGACCGCACGTGTAACGGTCGGCACGGCCTGCATCGCGGCCCTAATCCGCGATGGGCCGCTGATTGTGTAGGTATAGCTCGTGGTTGTAGAGGCACTGGTAACCGTCCAACGCACCACGCCGCCCGCCGCGTGCAGAAATTCGAGGTTTTGGAAACTGGAACCGGTAACTGCAACATGACCGGGGATTAGGCCGCGCCATTGTGGCCCGAAACCGGCCACCTCGCGCCGCGACTGCAACTCTAGCCCCCGGTTTCCGCTGGAATACCAGCGCCTGACGGCAAAGAGACCATCTGCCGTTGCAAAATCGGTCAACGCATCGCGGCGATTGCCGGTCTGTAAATCAATCGGATTGCCAATCGTGGGTGATGGGGGTGCAGCAGGTGCTGGCCCACATTCGCACGGAAGCGGCTCCGCTCGGGCTCGCGGAGATACGCTGCCGCCACCGCCAGCCCCGCCGCCGACGCACGTGCCAGGTGCCGTTAATATCCAGCCAGCAGGACATTCCAGTGTAACGATGCTGGGCAAAAGCGTGTTTGCAAGATCATTGCCGCCCTGCTTGCCGATCCATTGGCAATCATAAGCGCGCCAGCTGCGGGGGGTGGCACCACGCCCCCAAGCCATCGGATTGTAGATGGCCATTTGCGTTGAGCACGCCCCCTGCGGCGAACCAAATTGAGCGCTGCTGCCCGTCGTTATCCAGTAAGGGGTGGGTGCCGCGGGAGGGGCGCTGCCTTCTTGGGCCAAGCCTGAGGCCGCCGCCAAAGCGAATAAGCAAGCAGAAAGCCAACGGCAGACACGCAAGATCATCTACGATTCTCACCCCGACTTGGATTCTGGGATGACGATTGCACATAATATGATGACGTCAACAAAATTATCTACATCGATACTGATCTTTCTGCCCAATTAACTAGTATCGTGCTTAGATAAAAACTTACACGAGCGATCCATAATCTGCGCAGTTTGATCAAGCTGCCGCCCAATCCGTGCAATCACCATCAACCCTGCTGTCTCGCCATCGGTCACCACCAGTCACAGGGGATAAGCCGCACTCAATCCCGCAGTCCCGCTTTATCCTGCCCCAGCAATCGGCCGGGCCGTGCCCCCGGCCTTCGCCGGGGCAGCCTGCGCGGTGCAGGACGAGGTTGGCGGAGCCATATTCTGCAACCATGTCCGTACCATCATAGGCGAACAGCGGCGCGCACATCACAATTCGATCAGGCGATCCGGCAGTTCGTTTGGGTTTTCGCTGCCCTTGGGGAAATGCTCGGCAAGGACGAGGCCCATCTGGCTAACGGCTTCGGCCATGCCTTCGCCTGGCCGTCCGGCGCGGACATGGTCGATCAGAGCGGCCATTGCTGCGCCCCATATATCTGGCGATACCTGTGCCGCGATCGCTTGATCGGCGACGATGTCGGCCCGGTGTTCGCGCATCGACAAATAGAGGAGGATGCCGGTGCGGCCCACGGTCCGCGCATCGGTGCCCACGCGAAACAGATCGATGGCGCGGGCGCGCACGCGGCGTTGCTTAATCGGCCCCGGCGTCAGCGCGAGGCGCAGCGGCGGCCAGCGCAGGATCAGGTAGCTGCACAGCCCGATGAGCCCAACGAACAGCACCAGCAGCCATAAATAGGTGCCCGGCGCAGTTTCGTGCTGCCACCCGCCGGTCGCCCAGTCGATGACCCCGGTGTAAAAGCCGGGGAAAGCGACGATGAGGGAGAGCGCAAAGAAGGCGATGCCGCCCGCCCAGGCCAGCGCAACGTCGTGATAATCATGCGACAAATCGGTGACGATGGTGACGATTTCGCCGCTGGTGTGCAGTTCCGCTGCCGCAACCGCTTCGCTAACGCGCACATGATCGGCGGCACTGACATGGCGGATCTTGTTAAAGGGCATGGTCCCTGCTCCTTACCAGCCGCCCGACGCGCCGCCGCCGCCGAAGCCGCCACCGCCACCAGAAAAACCACCACCGAACCCGCCGCCGCCACCGAACCCGCCACCAGATGATCCGCCGCCGCCCCAGTCGCCGCCTCCGCCGCCCCAGATGATGATTGGGCCGCTGCCGCTACGCCGGCCACGGTACCGTGTGCCGCCGCGCATCGAGCGGATCATGGGGAGCACGACGAAGAAAAATATGAACAGCAGAAAAATCACGGTGCTGAAACTAAGTTCGGTCTCCGGCTGCTCTGCATTACGCTCCGCCGCTGCGGCAACGGCAGCGGCTTCCTCTGGCGGCAGTTGCAGTTGCCGCGCCAGAGACGCAACCCCGGCGCGGATGCCGCCGTCAATATCCTGATCGCGAAAGCGCGGCGTGATGTCGTTGCGAATGATGTTTGCGGCAAAGGCATCGGTGACGATGGGCTCAAGTCCATAGCCAACCGCGATGTGCATTCGCCGTTCATTCGGCGCGATGAGCAGGATGATGCCATCATCGCGCTGATCATTGCCGATGCCCCATGCCCGGCCGAGCCGATAGCCATAGTCGGCAATGTCGTTACCGCCGAGATCGGGGATCGTTGCGACTACCAATTGCCGCTGCGACTGGGTTTCGAGGGTGGCAAGGGTGGCGGTCAGTTCCGCCTCCACCGCAGGGCTGATAACATTAGCAGCATCGACGACCCGCCCCGACAGCGTTGGAAACGCGGCCAGCGCGCTGCTGGCGGCGCACAGCCAGAGCAGCGCAAGCAGCAGAGCGTGCCGGGTCAGGGTAATCGCGCTGGTCATGGGGGGGGCTGCTGCCGTTTCTCGATTATTGGCCGAAATTCACCTTGGGCGCTTCTTCGGCCCCGGCGGTGGTCGCGGCATAGGGGGTCATCGGCTGTGCCCCGTGAATAATCCGCGCGCCGATGGCATCAGGAAAGGTCCGGATGGTGGTGTTATACACCCGTACCGCTTCGTTAAAATCACGGATCGAAATGGCGATACGGTTTTCCGTGCTCTCCAGCTGCGATTGCAGGTTCAGGAACCCTTCCTGACTGCGCAGCTGCGGATATTGTTCCTGCAGTGCGACGAGCCGGCCTAGCGCGACGGTCACTTGGCCCTGCGCCGCCTGATAACGAGCCATGGCGGCGGGATCATTGAGCTGTTCGGGGGTCAGTGAGACTTGTGAGGCACCGGCACGCGCCTGCGTCACCTGGTTGAGAATTGTGCCTTCGCTGGCCGCCGCCGCACGCACAGTTTCCACAAGATTGGGAATCAAATTGGCACGGCGCTGGAAATTGGCCTGGACGTCGGCCCATTTTGCGTTTGCAGCCTCCTGCGCCGTTGGCACGCTGTTAATGCCGCATCCGGCCAGCGCGACAACCGCAATCGGGGCGAACAGAGCCAGGGCGATGCGATTGGTGGTCATGGTGAATTCTCCTGCATTGGCGTCCGGCTTGGTCCAGCAGCCGGTTGAAATATCTCTATTAGTGTAGGAAGCGTTTGCCCGTCCGGCAACCGCAACCGGCCATTTGTCGCAATCGGTCGACAATGGTGCAGGATGCTGGCATCGTTGCAATGCTTTGCAGGGCGAAAACCGCCCGCATCTTACCTCGGGAGCAAAACCTATGTTGACGGAATTCAAAACCTTTATTGCCGGGGGCAATGTGCTCAGCCTGGCGGTCGGTGTGCTGATCGGTGCTGCGTTCGGAACGATTGTTGCGTCGATGACCGAAGATCTCATTATGCCAATCGTCGGTGCGCTGTTCGGTGGGATGGACTTTTCCAATTTCTACTTCCCGCTCGCCGCCGTGCCAGAGGGCACTGCTAACACACTTGATGCGGTGCGCGCTGCCAATGTGCCAGTGCTCGCTTATGGCAAGTTCCTGACAACTGTTCTGAACTTCCTGATCCTCGCATTCATCATCTTCCAGATCGTCAAATTTGCGAACCGGATCATGCCGCCAGCCGCCGACGCGCCTGCGGGGCCGAGTGAAACCGATCTGCTCACCGAAATCCGGGACGAGCTGAAAAAGCGCTGAACTGAGCGGAACGGCTTCGCCGAACCCGCGTTTCTGCTGATACCCGCGCCGCCGCCGCACCCTGCCAAATCAGGCAGGCGGCTGCGGCGCGGACTATCTGGAGTGACGTGATGAAAATGCTAGTCAAAGCCGCAATGCTGGCCGCCGCGCCGATTGCGTTGGTTGCGTGCAGCAGCCCGGCGGAAAATGCCGCTGAAGAAAGCGGCGATGCCATGCAGGCCGAGGCAGAAGGTCAGGCTGATGCTATGGAAGAGCAAGCCGACGCGGTGCGGAGTGCCGATCCAGGCATGAATTCGGCAACGACCGAAGCGCAGGCTGATGCGCTTGAAACCCAAGCTGATGCGGCACGCGGCCAGGCTGATGCCGCCGCTGACAAGATGGAAGCGGCAGCTGAAGTCGCCAAATAAGGGGGTTTCTGGCAATGTGAAGGGGCTGTTGCATCTGGTCGTGCGGCAGCCCCTTTTCTATTGCGGTGCCAGCGCCTATATCAGTCAGGCCGAGGCAACTCGGCTATGATGATAAATGGTTGCGTGAAATAGGCACAGCGGACCCGGGGGCAGTACCCGGCGGCTCCACCATCAACCCCGAGGCGCGTGCGCGTGGCGGGGATGTTGACGGGGCCGAACTAGGATCGACGTGTGTTGAAAGACGTGTGCTTTCATCCGGGCTGAGTAACCCGTTAAAGGCTCAAAACCCATAGGTGCTAACGATAACACAGCACTCGCTCTCGCAGCGTAATTGAGGGCCTCACGGCCTGACATTATCCTAAAAGAACGCGGTCGGACCGAACCGGGCAACAGAAGCGGAAACCAGCGGCCCCCGGGGAGCCGGGCAACAGAATCCCCGGGACGTTCGTCCCAACGCTTCCTCCCCCTCCAGCGGCGGCACATCTGCATGGCCTTTGACGATGATGAAGGCCGCCAGAATCGCGGACGCGCGGTGCCGCGCGGGCGACTGTCACGGCTGACCGCCTTTGGGCGGATCGCTACCGGCGTCGCGGGCGGCATGATGGCAGAGGGCGCGCGGCGACTGGCGCAGGGCGAACGGCCCCAGCTTTCCGACCTTATCCTGACCCCGGCGAATGCGCGGCGAGTGACCGATCAGTTGTCGCACCTGCGCGGCGCGGCAATGAAGTTGGGGCAGATGATCTCAATGGACGCAGGCGACATCCTGCCGCCCGAGCTCACCGACATTCTCGCCCGGCTGCGCAACCAGGCGTACCGGATGCCGCCGGCCCAATTGCAGACAGTGCTGACGGCGGCGTGGGGTAAGGACTGGCGACGGCGCTTTGCGCGCTTTGGTGCGAGCCCGATTGCGGCGGCCTCCATCGGTCAGGTCCACCGCGCGACCACCCATGATGGGCGCGATCTGGCGATCAAGGTGCAATATCCCGGCGTCGCTGACAGCATCGATGCCGATGTCGACAATGTTGCAACGTTGCTGCGGTTATCGTCGCTGCTCCCCGCCAGCCTCGACATCGCGCCGCTGCTCGCTGAGGCCAAGCAGCAACTGCACGAAGAGGCGGACTATGCGCGCGAAGGCGCGCAGATGGAGCGGTTCCGCGCGCTGCTCGCCGACGATGCGGCATTTATTGTCCCGGCGCTGGACGCGGAATTCACCACCGACCGGGTGCTGGCGATGAGCTTTATCGACGGTGTTAGCATTGAATCGCTGGAGAGGCGCGACCAAGCGTTTCGCGATCAGCTGATGACGAGGTTGATCGATCTGGTGCTGCGCGAACTGTTCACTTTCGGTTGGATGCAGACCGACCCCAATTTCGCCAATTACCGGTTTCAGCCGGATACGGGAAAAATCATTCTGCTTGATTTCGGCGCGGTGCGTGCGGTTGAGCCTGACACCCGCCGTGCATATGCGCGGCTGCTTACCGCCGGCCTGGCGGGAGAGCGGGACACGGTGCGTGATGCGGCGGTGGCCGCCGGGTTTATGGGCGCGGCGGCCGCCGACCGGCACCGGGCCGCGCTCGACCGGATCATTGATGTCATTGTGGGCGAACTCTCCCGGCCGGGGCCGTTTGATTTTGGCGACCGCCGCTTTGTCGAGGTCGTCCGCGACCAGGCGATGGGTATCGCCGCGGACCGCGCCACCTGGCACATTCCGCCCGCCGCGTTGCTGTTCGTGCAGCGCAAGATCAGCGGCACCGCGCTACTCGCGGCACGGATGCGGGCGCGGGTCGACGTGCGGACCATGGTGGAAGCGGCGCTCTCATCCGACCAAGCTCGTTAGCGCCTGCGCTGGGGGAAGGAGGTAAAGTGGTGCCGGCTACAGGAGTCGAACCCGTGACCCCCTGATTACAAATCAGGTGCTCTACCAACTGAGCTAAGCCGGCTGACGATCGTGTCGCCGGATGCTTTAGCGTCAGATGACGCCGAAGGTCCAGCCTTCGGTTTGCGCAATATGCTCTGATAGTGGGCTGGGCTGCCATAGGGCGGGGTCAGCGGCGTGGGCCCGCAGCCAGGCGGCCGTGACGAGTGCGTCGGTGGCATGGTCGTCGAGCCGGGTTGTCGCGGCGGGCGGACAACCTAGCGCCGCGAGCGCGGCGGTCAGCGCAGCGGCGTCGCGAATCTTGCTACGATTGGCGGGGACGCCAGCGACACGGGCAGCGAGCGAGGTGTAGATTTCTACCAACAGCGGCCCGGATCGCGGCACCGGATCAAACGGCCAGAACGGGATGGCACCGCCAAGCCGGTGGAACAGGCGCATGCCGGTAAGCGATGCCTTGCCAACCTGTGCTGCCCCAACCAGGTTGAAACAACTGGCCGAACGCGCCTGGCCAGTGCTGCGCTGGCGTTGCTCAACCAGCCGCAATCGGCCGATGCCGCCGCCGAAATATGCGCCCTCTCGCCCGCCATGGCGACGAAAATAGGGCGCATAATGCGGGTGATCGACGAACGCGTTTGCTCCTAGATGGCGGTCGGGAGCGGCGATGTTGTCGACCAACGCCCACAAGGCGCGGGTGTCGGGAGGGCTGCTGGGCAAAGCGGGGAAATAGGCTCCGGCATCGGCAAAGGGCAAAGCGGGCGAGAGGTCGACGC
>JANOPV010000186.1:0-4296 GCA_031422035.1 Sphingomonas sp.
GCATCGCCGCCCTGCCCAATGTGCGGTTGGCGATAACATTGGCCAGTGTTGGCGAAAACATCGCTGCCGACGAGGTGCTGCGTCATCAGGCCCGGGTCGGGTCGGAGAGCGATCATGGTGCGCTGGTTGAAGTGGCGCGCAGTCTGAACTTGCCGGAAACGCAATTGTTCCTGGCACATAATGCGCCGCGCGGCGTGCGACCAGCACGCGATTCCCGGTTTCCGACCCCCAATTGGGCACCTGCGGATGGCTGGCGGGTCAACCCGGCCTTGATCCTGGCGCACACCCTTCAGGAATCGCAGTTCCGCTCACGCGCGGTCAGCCCGGCAGGCGCCGTCGGCCTGATGCAGGTGCGGCGCGGCACCGGCAATGATATGGGCCTGCGCCAGATGGGCGGCGACCTGATGAACCCGGCGGTCAACATGGCGCTGGGCCAGAGCTACATCGAATATCTGCGCGATAATGCCGCGACCGGCGGGCTGCTGCCCCGCGTCATCGCCGCCTATAATGCCGGACCGACGCCGGTTGCCCGCTGGGCCAGCGAAGTGCGCGATAACGGTGATCCGCTGCTGTTCATCGAATCGATCCCCTATTGGGAAACCCGCGCCTATGTCGGCACCGTGCTGCGCAATATGTGGGTTTATGAGCGACAATTGGGAACGCCAACCGACAGCCGGGCGCTGATGGCCCAGGGCCGCTGGCCGCGTGTGCCGGGTGTAAGCAGTGACACGGCGCGACGACCTGGCAACAATGAGCAGGCGGCTCGTGCCCGTTGATGAAACCCTCGTGTTCCGCCCGGTGCGGATCGCGCTGCTGACCATTTCTGATACCCGTTCCGCCACCGATGACCGGTCTGGCGATATATTGGCCGAACGGATTGGGGCTGCGGGACATCATTTGGTCGAACGCGGCATTGTGCGCGACAGTGTCGATGAGATCGTCGCCCGCCTCCACAGCTGGTGTTTCCGCGAGGATGTCGATGTTGTCATCACGACTGGCGGCACCGGCGTGACCGGGCGCGATGTGACGCCCGAGGCGCTGCACCGCCTCGATGGCAAGGACATACCGGGATTTGGTGAGCTGTTCCGCTGGCTGAGCTTTGCCAAAATCGGGACGTCGACCATTCAATCGCGCGCCTGTGCAGTGGTTTCGCACGGCACCTATATCTTCGCCCTGCCCGGCTCGACCGGCGCAGTGCAAGATGGATGGGATGATATTCTCGTGCACCAGCTCGATAGCCGGCACCGGCCGTGCAATTTCGCGGACCTGCTGCCGAGACTCACCTAACGGTGATTTTGTTCTTGTAATGTTCCGTATGATCGCGCTATTCTATTAGTAAGGATGGCGCGACGCCCCTTCCCTGTCCGCCATCTGGGCGCGGCGCGTCATCCTACCCCACGACGACCAAAGACGCGAAGAACGGGCGTTAAACCCCGGCCAGCCGATACGTCTTATACTCATCGCGCAATTGCCGTTTCAGTAACTTCCCAGTCGCCGTATGCGGCAGGCTGTCGACGAATTTAATCTCGTCGGGCAACCACCATTTGGCGACATGGTTGCCGAGGTAGGCGGTGATGGTCTCGGCGGTCACATCGCTGCCGTCCTTGCGGATGACGAGCAACAGCGGGCGCTCATCCCATTTGGGGTGCGGCACGCCGACCGCCGCTGCTTCGGCGACGCCGGGGCAGCCCATCGCGGCGTTTTCCAGCTCGATCGAACTGATCCATTCGCCGCCCGATTTGATGACGTCCTTCGCGCGGTCGGTGATCTGCATGACGCCATCGGGATGAAGAATGGCGACGTCGCCAGTGTCAAACCAGCCATCGGCATCGGCGGCATCATGGTCGGCCAAGAAATAGCGGCGGATGATCCACGGCCCGCGCACTTGCAGCCGCCCGCTCGACCGGCCATCGCGTGGCAAGAGTTCGTCATGATCGTCGACCGTGCGCAATTCGACTCCGAACGGCACCCGACCCTGTTTCGTAACCATGTCGACTTTGGCATCAAAGGCCATCTCGTCCCAATCGAACGGCCGCGCGCCCATCGTGCCGATGGGGGAGGTTTCGGTCATCCCCCAGGCATGGGCGACGTGGATGCCCTGCGCCATCAGCCGTTCGATCATCGCGCGGGGGGCCGCTGAGCCACCGATCACGACGATCTGCAGTTTGCCATAATCGCCGCCATTGCTGTCCATATCGGCGAACATGGTGAGCCACACGGTCGGCACCCCGGCGCTGTGCGTCACATGTTCCTCGCGAATCAGGGCCCATAATGCGCTGGCGTCATTGGTCTGCGAGAATACGATTTTTGCGCCGACCGCCGCCGAAGCAAAGGGCACGCCCCAGGCATTGGCGTGGAACATCGGCACGACCGGCAGGATGACCGAGCGTGCGGACAGCGCCAGCACATCGGGTTGCACGCCGGCATAGGCGTGCAGGACATTCGACCGGTGTTCGTACAACACGCCCTTTGGGTTACCGGTCGTGCCGCTGGTGTAACAGAGGCCGCACGGATCGCGCTCATCGAGGTCAGCCCAGCTGAACCGGCCATCCTCGGCATCGATCAGGCTGCGATAGCCAGCATAGTCGCCTGACGCTGCTCTGTCGAAAAAGATGAAATGTTCGATGGTCGGCAATTGGCTGCGCAGCCGGTCAACAATCGGCAGAAAGGCAATATCGAACAGGAGGATCCGGTCGGCGGCGTGATTGATGATGTAGACCAGCTGATCGTCAAACAGGCGCGGGTTGACGGTGTGCAGCACCGCGCCGAGCCCGGCTGCGCCATACCAGCAGGATAAATGGTGGCTGTGGTTCATCGCCAGCGTCGCCACGCGATCCCCCTTGACCACGCCCAGCCGTTGCAAGGCTTGCGCACATTTGCGGGCGTCGAGGTGGATGGCCGCCCAGTTGGTCCGCTCGACCCGGCCATCGGCCCAGCGCGTGACGATTTCGCGGCCCCCATGCTCGCGCGCGGCATGGTCGATCAAACTGTTTACAACCAACGGTTGATCCTGCATTCCGCCCATTAGCATCGCCATTCTCCCACTCATCCGCGCACCAACTGTGGCCGGGCACGCTCTGTTATCAAGTGTAATGTTACCGGGCCGATGTCGGCGATCCGCTCGATCCGACTGACCAGATCCTGATCCAGCGCATAGCCTTGGCCGAGCGAAACCACGCCGAGATCTATATCCGCGTCGGATAAGGCGATGGCAATCGCTCCGCGCCCCGGCCCGCGCGGTGGCAATGTCGCGGCGATTGCCGAGAGCATCGCGCCGTCGCTGACGCCGATCGTCAGTTGCAGCGCGCTGGTTTCCATCATCCGGTCTAATGACTGCACTGAGCGTACCGCGACGCGCGGGGTTTCCTCCCCTTCGCGCCAATCAAGCTCCACCGACAACAGCCCGCAACCGCCCTCGGTCGCCAGGCTTTCAAGCGCGTCACAGGCGGCATCATCAAAGCAACTGGCCTGGAACTGCCCGCTGCGGTCAGATGCGCTGATCAGTTGGTAGCGGTTACCGCGTTGGGAGGTGCGCCATTTCACGCTTTCAATCAGCGCCGCCATGGTCGCGGGGCGCCGTTCGCCCGGCGGGGCGGGCGTGCCAGCGGCAAGGTCGCCATAGCTGCGGGCCCGAACGCTGCCAGTAACAGCGGCGAACCGCTCAACCGGGTGCGCGGAGAAATAAAAGCCGAACGCGTCCTTCTCTTTCGCCATCCGGTCGGCAATCGACCACGGGTCGGCGCGCGCCAGTTGCACATGCGGCGCGGTCAACACATCGCCGCCGAACAGACCGCCCTGCCCGCTTTCGCGCTGCGACGCCGCAGAGGATGCCACCGCAAGCAAAAGCTCACTGCCGGCAAAGGCCGCGGCGCGATCAGGGGTGATCCCGTCCATTGCGCCGCCGCCGATCAAGGCCTCAATCTGTCGTCGGTTGAGGAGCCGGGGATCCACCCGGCCAGCAAAATCATCAAGGTCCAGGAACGGGCCGCCACCAGTGCGTTCCGCCACCAGCTGTTCCATCGCCCGTTCGCCAACGCCTTTGAGCGCGCCAAGGGCGAAGCGGACCTGAAAGCCCTCACCAGCCGCCTCGACCGCAAAGGCGGCGTCGCTGGCGTTGATGCAGGGCGCAGCCAGTGCAACATCAAGCCGCCGCATATCATCTACAAAGATACTCAATTTATCAGTGTTATCACTGTCAAAGCTCATCGAAGCTGCGAAGAACTCGTGCGGGTAATGGGCCTTCAGCCATGCGGTATGATAAGCGAGCAACGCATAGGCCGCCGCATGGCTTTTGTT
>JANOPV010000187.1:0-1637 GCA_031422035.1 Sphingomonas sp.
GCAATCGGAAACTCTGCGCCAGCGACAGCGAGGAAACGGCATAAAGCGGGATCGGCAGTGCCAGCGTTGTCGGGATCAGCACCGCACTCGGCGGGGTCAGGACACCGCCAATGTCACTCATCCGGTCGAACCCGTCGACCCCGCCGGCATAGCGCAAATAACTGTCACGGCTCATAAACTGCCTGCCTCCTCAATCCACATGGTGATGACATCGGCAGTCCGGCCGAGCAGTCGCCCTTGCTCCGGCGTACCGCCCGGCGAAAAAGCGAACAGACGGTCGGCGGGCAAATCCTGCCAGCCGCCAAGCGTCACTGCGATGGTGCCAAGCCTCTTGTCCTGGCCGATAGCGACCGCTGCTATGCCGGGCAGTCGCTGCATCTGGTCAAATCGCCAGATTTGGCGCTCAGGGCTGAGCCACAAGCCGTCGCTTTGTTCCAGCAGATGTGCAAGCGCTATAGGCACATAAAGGTCGTGGTCTTCGCGCGCGGTCACAAACGCCATCGGATCGAGCGGTGGCCCGGGCTCAACCCCTGCGGGCAACACGGATAGCCGGGCCATCAGCCGCTGCTCGGCCCGCTGGCCCAAGGTAGGGCCAGTCCATGGCCGCTCGCCGTCCAGCAGGAGCCGGAGGAAGCTGGTGAGCGACCCTGCGCAGGGTCGTAGGGCATCGGCGCTCAAATCGCCCCGATCCGCTAGAAACACTGCACCCTGGCCCATGCCGACCAGATCGTCGGTATCAATAGCGTAAAAGCCTGGGCCGTAATCGGCGGCAAAAAAACTCAGCCCGGCTAGTTCACCCAAGGCGTCATCATCGCCGTTCACATCAGCAAACAGCGCCGGTTCAAACAGGTCGAACTGCTCCGCCGCCAGTTCGCCCGTCGCCGCGTAGAGCCAGTCCAGCTCATCATTCAGCGGCGCGGTAGCGGACATCCATTCGCGTTCAGCCGCGGTCGCTGGCACCCGGTGCACCGGGTCGGGAACGGCGCGAACCACCTGTTCGAGCAGGGCATCGCGGCGGCTCACAGCCCACCCCTCGGCGTCCAGCCGCCCAACAGCCGCGCATGCTCTGACACAGGAATATTGGGCAGGACATTGCGGACAAAATAATCGTCAATATGCGCCAGATATTCGGCAATCTGCGCATCAGGCATGCTTGCCAGTCGCAGATCGGCAATGGTCCAGCGGCGGATCATCGCCAGTGTAACGCCGCTCGCATTGCGCGCGCCCTTGCCGCTATTCTGGGCGGCGGTGACCAGCCCGTGCGGCGAACCATGGCGGCTGTCGCGCATCCAGATAGTTGGCACGGCATCGCCATTATAGCCGTAACCACGAAACAAGGTCGACATTGTGCTGTTCTGATAGCCGTGGTTGGCCTGCATGAGTGCCGTCGTCGGAGGGCGCCGGCCATAGGGCGTGGGTAGCACTGCGAACTCTCGTGCCTCGCCAATTTTGACCCCCGCAGCATCAATCAGCTCGACACGGTAGCGACCATGTTCGATGTGAAAGACCGCCGACGCGCCATCAGCGAACATTTTGGTGTAGCTGCCATCGGCATTCCGCAAAAAGCGATAGCGGCCGCCTTCGATACGCGGCGTGCGCGTGCGTCGACCGCGGGCATCACGTGCCTTAAGCGCAAC
>JANOPV010000188.1:0-2528 GCA_031422035.1 Sphingomonas sp.
GGCCTGCCAGGCCCCGCCGCTATCACCGCCGGAATACCGGGCATTGTTCGAGGTTATGGCCGAAGAGATCAACACGAACAATCTCACCGGCAACCAGACCTTCGTAAACATCGAACAGCGCGCCCGCGACCTCGGCGTCGAGTTGCGCCGCGACGACATCCGCTTTGTCCTTGACGTCGTCAGCGAACCCGATCCGTGGTTTGAACAGGGTGCTTCGGCGAATTTATTCTCTAGCCGCTTCCGCAACTTCGTGGTGGCACGCTGCCACAGCCAGGGGCTCAATCTATCGGCCGATGAACTCGATTTGATCGAGGCTTGGTTCGGCGGTTCGCCCGTGGCGCAGCGCGCTGCGCCCGCTCAAACGCAAGCACCTGAGCTGGCGCAACAGCACAGGGTACCGATGGCGCAGCCATCTGCACCCGCTGTGCGCGCGCCGCAGATGCCTGTGGCTCCGGCCGCGCAAGGCGATAACTGGTGGTCGCTCGACGAAGGCCGCGAGCATGTCGCTTCGGCTAGGGCTGCCGCACTAGACGAGGAATTCCCCCGGATCATCCGGTCGCGGCTACGCGGCTAGCAATTTGCAGGGTGGCTTAAGCAGACGCGCGCGGGCGCGGCATCAGGGCGGCAAGGCCGTCGCTGAGCCGGGATTGAGCGATGAGCGCATAGCCTGTCACGCAGGCGGCGAGCAGGATGGCGGCCGCCATATGACCTGCTTTTCCGGCACCTTCCAGCATCAGGGCTGAAGATACGACCACGGCCGCCACGCCGGCGAGCCAGGATGTCGCCGCACTGCTGATGGCGGGGAGCGCGGGGTTAAGCTTGCCTGCCCGCCATACAATATAAAGCAGCGATGCGAGTTCTCCGCACACCCCGGCAGCAGCCAGCGTCTCAACGCTGTGATTGTGCAGCGCCAGAAGTAGCGCTGGCGGCAACGCCAGTGCGCGGATCAGGCCCGCCACCAGGAACGGCCGCGTCTCGCCGTTTGCCATCACCGCCATACCCGGCACGACTTGCACCATGCGCAGCGTCCACATCAAGGCGAGCCAGGCCGTGAGGCTGCCGAGCCCCACATAATTTGCTCCAAATGCGAGCGGCACGATGGCACCTCCGGCGGTGCCGAATACGACGAAGTAAAGCGCGGCTGCAAGCGCCGTCACGCTGCTCAAGCTGGCATAACGGTTGGCGAAGGCGCGCGCATTTTCGCGTTGGGATGATAACAGCGGCAGCATAAGTGCGTGACCAACCTTCGCGGCCACAAGAGCCGGCACCATGGTGACGAGAAACGCGACGGAGTATCCCGCCAGAGCTTCCATCCCATAGAGTTTGCCGATGATCAGACGGTCGCCCTGGTAGACCGCGAACAGCGGAAACGCGCTAAGCCAGATAGGCCAGCCGAACGCAAGCAGCTGGCGCAGAACGGGCACATCGGTCGCGAGTAAATAGGGGCGTTTTGCAACGGTATGAGATGCGACCACATAAGCCAAGGCTTGCGCGAGCGAAAGGCCTGCGACGGCAGCATAGCTTGGAACGGCGATGAGTGCCGGAACGATCAGAGCCAAGGCTGCCAGTTGCGGCACGGTCTCGGTTAAGGCTTGCGGCCAGTTATTCAATTCGCGCTGGGCCACGCGCACGTCCAGATGCACAAAGCCCTTGATGAACGGCACCAGCGCGATGAGTTCGAACGCCTGCTGCGCTTCGGCAATATCGAGAAACCGGCAGAAGGGTCCACTGGCCAAATACAACACGAGTGCCGTCAAAACGCCCCGGCCGATGAGAATCGTATGTGCGGTCGCAGCAAAGCGCGGGGCATCGCCGCCGGGTGCCTGCACGACAAGACGGTCGGCCCCGACGTCCGTCATGTTCTCGATAAGCTGCAGCACCAGCGTGAGGGTAGCGGCGATGCCGAAGTCACCCTTGGCGAGCATGTGTCCGATGATGGCGTTGCGGATGAATGAGCAGATCTGCGCCACTGCAAATCCGGAAAACAGCAGCGCACCCTGTGACGCGACGCGCCGTGTAAAGGCACCTGCATCGGCGGTTGGCGCCGCGCTGATCTGCGCTGCGCTATGCGTCACGCCGGCCTCCGCCTGTGGTGGCGCGGTGGCGATGGAACGATGCGAGCGGGCGGGCCGCCACGCGTCCCGCGATTTGCCCAATGCGGTCGCCGGACAGCCGCACGAGCGCGCACGTTGTCTGCATCCAGCGGGGAGCGAGCGCCGCGCTCCATTTATCCTGGAAGGCGCGCTTGGCGTCAAAGAATGCGGCGCTCTTATTGCCAGCTGACAGATGCGCGAGGTGGAAATCGATCACATAAGCGCTGTAGCCGGCCATCGCTGCGTTGAGGCAGATATCGGCGCCATAAAAATGAAAGCCTGTCAGATTGCGCGAGAAGCCAATGCGAGCAGCCCGGCGCACCACGATGAAGTTTTCATCCAAGCTCATGACACGCGCAGGTAGGTGTCCGGTGTGCAGATCAGCCCCGTGCGGGTCAGTGATGCGCAGCGCGAGTTCGCCTGCCGTGACGCCTC
>JANOPV010000189.1:0-6900 GCA_031422035.1 Sphingomonas sp.
CCCAATCGACCGCGACGCGGCGAGATAGGCGAACCAATTTTCGTCGGTGATCCCGTCGATGTCAGCCAGCCCACCAATGTTGCCAGTAACATAGCGCCGCTGATCGTAGCCAAGCGCCGCGCCAAAGCTCCAAAGACCAGCACGTGTCGATACAGAACCGACAAGGCCGCGATTGCGGAAGCCAAAGCCTGACAGGTTATTGAGGCTGTTGCCGAGGCAGCTCGCTCCATTTTCGCCAAAGGCGCAGCCACCCAGCGACCCATCAATGGGATTGCGGAAGACGTCGAAATCGGTCGGCAGCGCGGCAAGCCCGCTGCTCAACTGACGGCCCACCGTTGTGAATGTATCGTAAAGCGACGCCGAGAAAATGGTATTCTCATTGGCCTGCCAGCTAATTGCGCCGGTGTAGGTTGTGCTGCCATAGCGGCGACCGACGCGGCCTTCGACCGACATCCGGCGGTTCGGACGCCACAACACACCCGCGTCCCAAATGAGCCCATCCGTCTGGAAAGCAATTTGGCGAGGCTGGCTGAGGTCACTCACTAGCCGGCCATTGGTGTCGAGCACCGGCTGACCGCCAGCGTCCAGCAACGGTGCACGCTGCGACAGCCGAATATTCTCATAACCAACACCCCCGACCAGCGCGACCGTTCCATCAATTGGCACAGTCACGTCAAGCCGAGCGTGGCGGCCACGATAGCGCTGATCGAGTTGACCAGCCTCTTCCTGATCGGCGCCACCGGAGACCAGCCACCCAAAGGGTAGGTCCCTGGCTCCAGGGCGCATGCCAACGCTGGCGATCAACGCATGATTAGTGGATTCGTTAAAGCTGCCCACTTGTCGGGCCGTTCCAGACAGGACGGCAGCATTGTTGATTTCGGCGCGCGTGTAGCCAAATCGGTAAGCAGCGCCGACATCAACATCACCGAAGCGGCGGCCAAACGTGGGGCCGACGTAAAAAGAGTAGAGGTCTGCCGTATTTTCGCGGTCGCCAGCGAACAAGCCGCCACCTGCACCGCGTCCATCTATCGATGCGCGGGTGGCCAACGCGCCGCCCTCAATCGCGTAGCCCGGGATGACATCAACGCGAGCACGAGCAATACCGCTAATCACATCCTGATCGCTGATCCGCTCACCCCACCCGATCCGGCGTTCATAGCGAAGATTTGCAGCAGCTTGGGCCCGGCGGGTGGAAATCGATGTGTCAACACCAACCGCGACAGTGGAATAGGTCAGCACATCGCCGCCATTGGTCAACTCAGCCGAAACGATTTGGCCTACCTCGATATATGGAGCAATATCGATAATCGGACGGTCGCTGCCACGACCGCGGCCGCGACGGCCACCCCGGCGCTCGGTGCGCTGTTCACGCCCTTCGTCTGCTTCGGCCTCGGCTTCATCCGCTGGCGGAATGAGCAAAGGGCTCGCCGAAACATCAGCGCCGTCGCCAACGGTTTGCGCATGCGCCGGCGCGGCAAAACCAACGATCAGCGCCAGCGCGGCAGTTGCGGTGGGGAGATTCAGTGTGCGGGGCATATCAGCCTCCTTCGCCATAATAGCTGCCAAACCGCCGCCCCTCGGGCGTAAAACGGACACGGTTAAGCAACAGAGAAATACCATTATGCTGACCAATCAGGCCGATAGCGTCGCGTAGCGCAGCTTCCCGAGTGACCTCAGCGCGAACAACCACCAGAACCTGGCCGCAGAGACTGGCGACTACGCCAGCCGAAGAGGCCGCGAGCAATGGTGTGGAATCGAATACTAGGATGCGATCAGGCGCATCACCTTGGAGCCGGTTGAGAATTTCCAGCATGCGCGCAGAGCCAAGCATCTCAGTATCGCGCGTACTCGCCTTGCCTGCCGGCAAAATCGCCAAATTTCCGATGTCGGTCGGCACGATACAGCGGGCAATGTCGATTGATGGGTCAGCCAAGGCGTCCATCAATCCGAATTCGGTCGACACACCCATGCGGCGTGCCACGTCGCCGCGGGCAAAGTCGCCGTCAATCAGCAGCACCGACCGACCTTGTTCAGCAGCAAGCGATAGAGCCAGATTGATTGCGGTGAAGGTTTTCCCTTCATCGGGCTGCGCCGACGTCACCAGAATGCGGTGTCCGCGGGGGTCATCTGTAGCGCCACGAATTAACTGACGTTTGATCAATCGAAATTCTTCACTCAGCGCATCAACAGCAGAGTCGGGATTGATGAGTCCGTTATCGACCAACTGGCGGCGATCAATCGGTTGGACCGGGCCAACAAATAATGGTCGCCGGGCTGCAGGAACACGTGCGCCTTCTCGCGGAGTCGTCGCCGCGCGTGGAACTGGCTGGTTCGCAGCGGTCCGATCAACAATCTCGACGTCGGGGCGCGACGGTGAAATCAACCCCGAACTACGAGCAGGCTGACTGCGCAACACCGAGCCCGCAATAGGCGCTGCAGCCGGTGACGTCTCACCGTCTGCAGAGGCAGCGATCGCCGACGCGTTGGATTGCGGGGTGGGCGCAGTTCCGGTGCCAAATGGCGTCGGACGCAACAATGGCGCATCGAGATCGAAGCGCGTTTGCGCGCGCTCAAGCAAACTGCCCTTTTTGCGGATAGGATGCATATCAGTCATCTTGTTGCCATCCCCGCTCATCCGACCATACCGCGTTGCACAAATTCGACGGTCAGCAGAACCGCGCACAACGCCGCCAGTCCGCCGCCAGCAAGCGCGAAACGTTTCAGTTTTTGGCGCCGCGCGCTGCGCAACTCGTCGGTCAATATTTCGGTGATCGAACCAATGACTGGCAGTCCGCTTGCCCGCGCCAATCTGGCAGCCGTTGGGTATGTCGTCTGCAACTGGCTAACCGCCAGTGCAGCAGCGACACCGCCAGCAAGTCCTGCAAATAACACACCAAGCAGCAGGATCGGCCGGTTCGGTTCACTTGGTGCACGTGGGCGTGTCGGTTCATCGGTAATGTCGATGCGCACCGCATCAGCATTGCTCGCCGCTGCGCCCTGCATGCGGACCTGTTCGCGCTGCGCGACCAAGCGGTCATATTGTTCCTTGTGCACATTATAATCGCGGTTCAGTCGATCATATTCCGCAGCAATGGCTGGTTCTTGTGTCCGGCGCGCGGTCATCCCGGCAATCTCAGCGCCGAGCTGTGCCCGCCGCGCCTGTAGCGCCGCAACCTGCCCTTGGCGCTCAGCCCGTATGGCAACGAGTGATGAGTAGGCTGGATTCTGCTGGGTAGTGCCGCCACCACCGCCGCCACTAGGTTCGCGAGCAACCTGCATACGCAGGGCAGCGATCTGGGCTTGTAACGCCATCACGTCCGGATGAACTTCCGTGAGCCCGCGAGCGCGCATTGATGCCAGCTCACTCTGGGCAGATGCGAGCTGTTGGCGCGCCATGCTCGCCCCGGTTGGCCCGAGGCCTGGCACAGAGATCGACGCAGGCGTCGAGCTGATCTGTCCGTTGATCGCGCCAAGCGAGCTCTGTGCAGAGATGAGCTGTGTATCAATCTGCGAAATTTCAGCGCGTGCAGATTCGAGCCGTGAGCTGGCTGAGCCTGCACCGGGCAGCAAACCAAAATTCTGCGCTTCAAATTGGGTGCGCGTGGTCTCGGCTTGGCGCATCTTGCCTTCGACTTCGCGAAGCTGGCTGTCGAGGAACCGGATGTTCTGCTGCGCGCTTGCCGCACCACCGCGAATTTGATCATCACGGAATACCGCAATGGTTGATTCGACGACTCGGGTCGCTAGCTGCGCATTTTGTGAGTCGGACCGCCCGCCACCACCCATCGTCACGACCAGTTCAAAGATATTGTCTTGGGTTGCGGTTATCTTAAGTGCGTCCTGCAGGGCCAAGACGGCGTCGGCGCGGGCACGATCACCGGCGGCACGGTCGATCATCCCGCTAGCTAGGGCAACTTGCTCTAAGTTGCGACCACTCGCGATTGTTTGGCGAAGCTCATCGAGCCGACGCCGCTCATCAACCGGAATCCCGCCATTTGTAGGCACCACATCATTGAAGTCGATGAGAATTCGTGCACGCGATTCATAGCTATTCGGGATGAGTGAAACCACCAGCCAGCCAAGCAAGCAGAGCGCCCACGCCGCCGCCATCGCCAGCCAGCGGCGCTGCCAGACACCATGCAGGGCAATCTTGATCTCGTCCATTAGCGAAATCATCGGATGGCGCTCCGCGGGTTAGGAAAGACAAAAAGTTGGCTCACGTCAGAACATGCTTTCCGGGATTATGATCACATCGCCAGGCTGGAGCCGCACGTTAGCGCTCGTATCGCCACGGCGAATCAGATCATTGATCCGCAGCGCAAATTCAGTCTGTTGCCCAGTCCCGCGATCATAGCGGATCAAGCGGGCACGGTTGCCCGCAGCGTATTCGCCCAACCCACCAACCGAGATCATCGCATCAAGCAGTGTCATATTCGCACGGAACGGAATCGAAGCCGGACGCTCGGTTGCGCCGACGACGCGAACCTGTTGCGAATAGGTCCCAGAGAAATTGTTCACGATCACGCTCACAATCGGGTCGTTGATGAACCGAGACAGCTGTAACCTAATATCTTGCGCCAGCATCGTCGGTGTTTTGCCCACGGCCGGCATATCGGTGATCAGCGGTGTGGTGATCCGCCCATCCGGGCGCACTTGCACCCGCGCTCCCAGCTCTGGATTGCGCCAGACAAAGATCGTGAGCTCGTCAAGCGGCCCGATGATGTATTCCTCACCCGGCCCCTCCTGCTGCGACACAAAACCAGCAGAGGGCAACTCACGCCCGCCGCTCGGACCGCTCGCACAGCCAGTAAAAGTGACCGAGACGAGACTGACGCTCGCGATCAGCGTGTTGCGCAGAGAAATAGCTTTCATGGTCAAACCCATCCATTTTCGCGGGCAAACATCGACACATGTCGGTGCACGGTTGCCGCTTTGCCTTGGAAGGGTGAATATTGCGTTAGGATTGAATGGTGGGTGAAGCGACGAACGGTCGAACTGGTCGTTTCACACGCCGATCAGCATCTCGCTTGCCGCGCGATGACCCAGAAATGTAGATGGACTAGCAGTTACGCCATAGGCACCCGCAAGGAATATCGCAACGAGATCCCCTACATCAGCGCGTGGGAGTGCAAGCTGGTCACCGAGCCGGTCAAGCGGCGTGCAAAGACACCCGACGACGTGCGCGATTTCTTCCGGGGGGGCACCAAATTGTGCTGCAATCGCAAGCGGATAGTTCCGCCGTACGACTGTCCCAAAGTTGCCGCTTGCAGCCAGTTGATGGTGCAAGCCGCCATCGGTGACCAGGAATGTTTCGCCGCAGCTTTCTTTACGATCGACGACCCGCATCAAATATACGCCAGCCTCGGCAACCAAGTAGCGACCGAGCTCTATGGCAAACGCGCTGTCGGCCAAGCTAGCGGAACGCTCATCAAGGCTATGGTTAAGAGCAATCCCGATCCGGGACAGATCAATCGCGCTGTCCTGGGCGAAATAGGGCACCCCAAAGCCTCCGCCTATGTTCACGAGCGGCGGGGTGGCGCCGATCTCGTCGGCCAATCTCGCCGCAAGCGCAATCGTCGCGCGTTGCGTTTCAATTATCGCGTCCGAATCGAGAGCTTGGCTGCCTGCAAAGATATGAAAGCCGCGCCATTCGGCATCTGCGTCGATTAACAGGCGCACAAGCGCCGGGACACGTTCCGCGTCGACGCCGAATGGCTTGGCACCACCGCCCATGCGCATGCCAGAACCCTTCAAATCAAAATCAGGGTTGACGCGGACTGCTAGTCGCGGGACCACGGCTTGTCGTTTGGCGATGGCCAATGCGCGCTCAGCTTCGCCCTCGCTTTCGAGGTTTATGGTGATCCCGGCAGCGATCGCGCTGGCCAGTTCATCATCACGCTTACCCGGGCCAGCAAAACTGATATGTCGAGGCGAGCATCCGGCGTTCAACGCGAGTTCCAGCTCGCCTGCCGAAGCAATATCGATCCCATCGACCAGCCTGTTCATGAGCCACAAAACATCATGGTGTGGATTGGCCTTCATTGCAAAGTGCAGGCGGACATTGCTGGGCATTGCGTCGCGTAGCTGTTTTACCCGGCGCGTCAGCAACCCAGCATCATAGACGAACAGGGGCGTGTCACCTGCGCGGTCCACCAAAACATCAGCTCGCTGCCCGCCAATGAGCAGCATGCCGTGGGCATCAGCCGCAAAGCCGGGTGGGATTGGTCCCATCGGCTTTGCTTTGCGCTCGCTCATGCTTGTAACTCCAACGTCGCAGCGGCCTCGATTTTAACTCGGTCCAGCTTGCCATTAGCGTTGCGTGGAAGCGACGCGCGAACCAGAATATGGCGAGGCTGCATAAACCTAGGCAGCTCGGCTTTTAAGGCTTTTGCTAGCAATCCGGGCACATCGGCTTGCGAAGCAGCGCAGTTGGCCGATAACCGCGCGACCAGTATCACAGCTTGCCCCAATGCTGAATCAGCTAAACCGAACGCGACCGCCTCGGCAACCAAACCTGTCGCTTCCGCTGCCTCTTCAACTTCGGTCGGGCTGATTCGATTGCCGGCGCTTTTAATCATGGCGTCATCGCGTCCGACAAAGCGCAGAAGACCGTTTGCGTCACGAACAACCGTATCGCCAGACCAGACTGCGCGGCCGCCATAGGCCGACTGATCTGGGGCCGACCGAAAGCGCAGCGCCGTCCGTTCAGCGTCGTGCCAATAGCCCTGCGCGACCAATGGGCCACAATGGACAAGCTCGCCTGGCTCATCATCATCGGCGATGCTGCCATCCGGTCTGAGCACCAGAATTTCGGCGTGAGGAATTGCTGAGCCGATCGAATCGGGGTGCGCGTCAATCAGGGCTGGTTCGAGATAGGTGGAGCGGAACGCCTCGGTCAGC
>JANOPV010000190.1:0-10221 GCA_031422035.1 Sphingomonas sp.
GACCATCACTGCGAACACCCGCTGGCCATCACGCACATTGGCGATCCGCGGCGGCCCAGCGCTTTCAGCGACCGACAAGGCATAGGTGCCAGTTTCGCCGGGGCGATAGGATGTGACCATCAGCCGATATTCGCCATCCTCAGGCAGCACCCGCTCGATCAGCGCGTTGGTGTTGCCTGGTTCGCGATCATCATTGTCAATCTGGACGCCCGACGGGGTATTCAGAATTGCGTAGGTATCGAATGCTCCAGATTCGACGGAGATCGCAATGCGCTGGCCCCGACGACCCTGAAAGGTGAAGCCGTCAAAAAATTCGCCGCTGCCCAGACGCTCGTCGCCACTGGCGAGGCTACCCTGCTGGTTTCGGCCAAGCTGGATGACTGGATCAGGCGTGGCATCAGCGCGCCGCGGGCGGCCGCGCAGTCCCTCTGATACCGTGGCGCCCGATGGCGCGTTGGCAATCGCTAGACTATACGCACCGACCTCGCGGGCGGCATAGCTGGTGACCATGATTGTGTAGCGGCCTGTCGCCGGCAACCGCGCGACCAAGCGACTGTTGAGGCCATTTTCCGGATCATCATCATTGGCCAGAGTATAGCCATCGGGGCCATCGATCTGGACAAAGGGGTCAAGCGCGGTCGACGTCAGCCGCAGTTCGAGCATCTGCCCGGCGCGGCCTTCGATCACATAACGGTCGAAATGCGCGCCGGTTGGCGTCGCCTGGTCGCTGGTGGTCAGCTCGCCGGTGATCGTGCGCCCGACAGTGACGCTATCCTGCCCCAGCGCGATCGTTGAGCCACCTGCCAGCAGCGCCAACGCTGCAATCCGCCACAATTTCATAACAAACCCCTTTGTTCATGTCTGTCGCAAATATGGCGGCGCGCACCCTAACGCAAGCTGAACAGAAACGGCCGCTATGCCGTCAGCAAGCGTCTCTCATGATCAAAGGTCCGTGTTTCAGTTGGGGCAACACATGGCGGGCGAACAGGTCGCATTCGGCAGCGTGTGGGTAACCGGATAGAATAAACGCCTCCATACCAACAGCCTGATAGGCCCGCAACTTGGCCAGCACTTGATCCGGATCGCCGACAATCGCAGCCCCACAGCCGGACCGCGCCCGGCCAATGCCAGTCCACAAATTCTCTTCGACAAAACCGTCGCCATCCGCCGCACTGCGCAGTTCAGCCTGCCGTTGCACGCCGAAATTGGCGGCATCGAGTGATTTGGCGCGAATGGCTTCACCCTGCGCCGCGTCCAGCTTCGATAACAGCCGGTCAGCATAAGCACGCGCTTCGTCCTCCGTATCGCGCACGATAACATGCGCGCGATAGCCGAATTTGAGGGTCCGGCCCTTGGCCGCAGCCCGGGCGGTCATATCAGTGACGACTTCGGTGACCTTATCCATCGTGTCGGGCCACATCAGATAGACGTCAGCCGCCGCCGCAGCCGCATCACGTGCCACTGGCGACAATCCACCGAAATATAGCGGCGGGCATTTACCAGACAAGGTCGTGATCCGCGGCGGCGCGAGATCGAGCTGGTAGAATTCGCCGTCAAAATTCAGATGCTCGCCATTCAGCATGATCTTGAGGATCTGCATCACCTCAACCGTGCGCCGGTAGCGCGCCATGCCGTCCATGGTTTCGCCCGGCATGTCTGACGAGATAATATTGACAGTCAGGCGCGGTTGCCCTCCGGGGGTGGCCCCCAAAATCCGGTCGAGCGTCGCGATCCGGCGCGCCAGTTGCGGCGGCCAGTCTTCACCAATGCGCACCGCCATCAGCAGCCTGATTTGTTTGAGTAGTGGCGCAATGGCAGCAGCGAACACCGTAGTGTCCATCCCGAGTGCATAGCCCGACGGCAGCAAGATATTGTCGTACCCGCATTTGTCGGCAGTCAGGACAAGGTTGCGGCAATGCTCCCAGGATGATTGCAATGCCGGATCAGGCACTCCCAAAAACTCATAATCATCGTCGCACAACGCCGAAAACCAGCTAACTTCACATTGCGGGGTTGTTGACTGCATCGTCATGGCAAAGCCTCCCCGCGCGCGGCGACCAGCACCGCATACCAGTCCGTCCGTGACCATTGCAGCTTATACGCGTCGGCTGCCTCCGCAATCCGCGCGGCATTCTGGGTGCCGACAATCGGGATGATGCCCGCCGGATGCGCCATCAGCCAGCCATATGCCGCAGCAGTGCGGGAAATGCCGACGGTCGCCGCCACCCGGTCGAGTTCGACGGCGACGGCGCGTTCGCGATCGGTGGTCGGCGCCGCAATCCGCCCACCGCCCAGCGGCGACCACGCCATCGGGCTTATCCCCCACATCATCGCCTGATCCAGCTCACCATTCTCAAAGCAGTCGATGCGCAATGGCGAAATTTCAGGTTGAGTGGTCGCCAGCGGAACCGTCAGATACTGCTGTAGCGCCGCGATCTGATGCACGGTCATGTTCGACACGCCGACGCTGACGATTTTCCCAGCCGCCACCGCATTTTCTAGCGTCCGCGCTAGTTCTTCGGGGTGCGTCAAAATATCCGGTCGATGAATCTGATACAGCTCGACCCGATCGACACCGAGTCGTGCCAGTGAGGCGTCAAGCGCCGCACTCAGGTAACTCGCGCTCTGGTCATAGGGCAGCGGCGGCATGATTCCACCCTTGGTCGCCAGCACGATCCGGTCGCGGATCGATGGGTCAGCGCGCATCACTTCGCCGAGCAGGGCCTCGGCATCGCCAAAACCGCCTTGTCCGTCAAAACCATAAATATCAGCGGTGTCGAAAAACGTTATGCGTGCATCAAGCACCGCATGAACAAGCCGCGTCGCATCGCCTAAGTCACCGGCGAAACGCCACATGCCCCAGGCGAGCGACGATACGACCTGCTCGCTGCGGCCCAATTTACGCGTGGCGGGTATCGGCGGAAGCACGCTCATGAAATCTCCTGTTTGAAACTGGTCGGCACCGGCCCGGCTGAACTGCGCTCAATCAGTTGGTGCGGCAAACGCCGATGGATGAGTTCGCCCGTACCGAGCAAGAGTTCGGCGGCGGTCCAGGCGAGGTCGTACATCGGCTGATGAATAGTGGTCAGCGGCGGCCAGACGGTGCGCGCCAGCGTCGTATCGTCAAACCCGGCAACCGATAATTCCGCCGGAATGTCGATGTCCATATCATGCGCCACCGCCAGCACGCCCGCCGCCATGTCATCATTACTGGCAAAAATTGCGGTCGGACGCGGGGTCATCGTCAGGAACAGGCGCGCCGCCGCAACGCCGCTGTCGAAATCAAACTCACCATCGGCAACCAGCCCCGGTTCAAAGGCTATCCCGACCCGGTCGAGCGCCCGGCGATAGCCATAAAGCCGCTCCTCTGACGCCATATGGTTCGGATGCCCCTTTACAAAAGCAATCCGCCGATGGCCCAGATTGAGGAGGTGCGTCGTCATATCGTCCGCCGCCTGCACATCATCCATGAACACCGAGGATGTCAGCGCGTGGTTGGTGCCTGGCGAGATACGGATGAACGGGATGTCCATCGCCTCCAGCGCCGCTAGCACTGGCTCGCAATCGGTGACGGGCGACGACAGGATGATGCCATCGACGTGGGTTTCAGTGACCAGCCCGCGCACCTGATCGCCGACATCGGGGTCGCTGACGTTCACCGGCTGCGCGAGCAAGCGGATGCCCGCATCATGGCACCGCCCCCAACAGCCCGACTGTATCTGATGCATATAATAGGGGCTGTGATTATCGTAGATCAGCGCGATCTGGTTCGATTTGGTTCCGGCCAAAATGCGTGCGGCGATGCTGGGCTTAAACTCCAGCTCGCGCATTGCGATTTCAACCCGCAGCTTAGTATCGGCGCTGACATAGCGATGGCCGTTGAGCACGCGGCTGACGGTTTTCACCGCCACCCCGGCGCGCGCAGCGACATCACGGATGTTGGACCGTTCGTTCATCAAATGCTGTCCCTCACTTCACGCAGGCTGCCGAAAAGCGGTTCAAACGTGCTCGTCGGTGTATAGAAAACAGGCGGTTCAGCAATCTCTGCGGGCACATCATGCCAGCCGGGGGCCCAGTCTGCCCCGCTCCACATATGCCGCCACACCGTGCCAGCATCGCCTGGCAGATACACAAGCCGCGCCAGCGCGCCCTCCTCGATCACCGGCGCCACCATCAAGTCAGCCCCATAAAGATACTGGTCCTGGATCTTGAACGTCTCTCGGTCTTTGGGATAGTGCAGGAACAGCGCGCGCTGGGCGGGCAGCCCGGTCGCCGACGCCTCTTCGCACAAATGCCGCACCCACGGTGCCAGCGCGGCATGGACGCGGGACCAGCGAGCAAAGCCACGCAGCAATGCAGGCGTCGAATCGATCTGCAGATTATCCTCGGGTCGGTTGCCCTCATGCGTGCGCATAACCGGCGTAAATGCGCCCAGCTCGTACCAGCGATAGAGCAGCTCCTCGGTCCGCACATTGCCGTGCAAGCTGGTGTAGCCGCCGACATCCGAGTGGCTGTAGGCATTGCCGACAAGGCCAGCGGAGAGCGCGGCGGTAATCACCGTGCCGATGCCGTCATGGCGGCTGAAATCAACGGATTGGTCGCCCGCCCAGAGCAGCGGGCAATATTGCTGCACCCCGGTGAAGCCCGCGCGCATGAACCAGAGAACCTCGCCCGTCTTGCCACGTGACGCGACGGCGCGGTGGTTCACTTCGGCCCACAACACCGGCCACTGGTTGTGCATTTCCATCGGATCGCCATCGTGCAGGCGCAAATCGACCGGCAGATACTCCCCAAAATCCGCCATCCAGCCATCGAGCCCGAAATCGAGCATCCGCTTGCCGATGATCTCCTCGGCGAACCATTCGGCAGCGGCTGGATTGGTAAAATCGACGACGGCTGCATAGAACTCGCCGAAGTCGACCAGATAGGGTTCATCGTTGTCGAGGTGGCGGGCGAAATAACCTTGGTCATAGGCGATGTCGTAGAGCGGGCCATCAACCGCCAAATAGGGGTTCACATAGCCTAGAAATTTGATCCCCCGAGCCTTCAGCGCCGCCATTCGCTCAGGCAGATCGAAGTAGCGCTCGGGCTGCCACTGCCAGTCCCAGAACAACCGTCGCCCGAAACTCGTTTGCCGAACCCCGCACCAATCCTCACACCACAGGCCGGTCACCGAGGCCCCGGTGGCGATGATCTTCTCGAGGCGGGCAAAGCTGTTGTCGCCGTCCTTCAGACCAATTATCGCGCCGCTTATGGCCCATTCCGGGAGAGGCGGTTGATGGCCGTAACGGTTAGACAGGTGGCTAGTCAGTGCGGCAAGATCCGGGGCGGCGCATAAATTTATGACTGTCGAACTTTGCCAAAGGGTGATGCCTATCTGGTGGTCACTAGTGAAATCAAATTCGGCATATTCAGGGTTATCCAAATAGCATGCATAGCGCCCCGATGACATAAATGTCGGCTGCGGATAATTCGTGGTCCAATAGTCGCCGCCAGCAAAGGAACCATCCGCGCTCATGGCGTCAGTCAGCGGCGTACCGGGCTCGCGTCCGACGCCAGGTTCACTGGTCCACATCGGAAATTTGCGGCCATTGAGCGCCAGAAAACTCATCTGTTCACCGCCGCCCCAAACAATTTCGTCGGGTTCGCAATGCAGATTTATCCTCAATCTATCAGACGAGCGCTGTGCTGTCAGATGCAGCGCCTCGGGCCTTTCAGCGGCAATAGGCGTGGGCCATAGCTCAATATGCAGCAGCGGCTCGCCATTTACGGCGTCGGATAGTTCAATTGTGTTCAGGCCTACAATCCGTTCAATTGCGACAATATATTTAGGCACCCGCTCGTCCGTCGGTGCGTCCTCATGCCGGAAATTGCCGCGCACCATCGTGACCGTGGGTTTGCCCTTGGCGATGCGGAACGCGGGTGCATCGACGCGGTGGCGCAGGATGACGCGGTCGCCGAGCAACAGGTCGAACCCGCCGCCGCCGTCGCTCTCATCCGCCATCACAAACCGAGCCGTCACGTCTGCCTCATCCCTCATCGCAATAGAGTGTTGCCGCAATGCCGCACCCTGCCCGATACGCTGCCGGACACAATATGACACCGCTTGACATACGGCGGCCAGACTCGCAACAGTTTCACATCGTAAGCCGGAAAGCCGGTATGTTTCGGGTGACGCTCGTCGCCCTTCTTGGGAGGAATGCCATGGGCCAATCGCCCCGTTCGCTGCGTCGCAGCCTGTTCGCCACCGCTGTTTCGGGCCTTGCTCTCGCGGTTTCTGCACCTGCACTGGCACAAGAAGCCCCGGCGGACGACAGCAATGGCGACGACATCGTCGTCACCGCCAACCGCATCGAGCAGAATCTGCAGGACGTGCCGATTGCGGTTAGCGCGGTGTCCGGCGATCAGCTGGTATCAGCGGGCGTGAACGGTCTCGAAAATATCGGCGACCTCGTTCCTTCGGTGACGTTCCGTAAGGGCACGACCAGCGCCAACAGCGCCATTGTAATGCGCGGTGTCGGCACCATCACCTTCTCGGTTGCGGCTGAACCCAGCGTTTCAACTGTCGTTGACGGCATTGTCCTGTCGCGCTCCGGCCAGGCGTTTATGGATCTGGTCGATATCGAGCGGCTGGAAGTGCTGCGCGGACCGCAGGGTTCGTTGTTCGGCAAGAATGCGTCGGCAGGCCTCGTCAATATCATCAGCCGCGGCGGCAGCGACACGTTTGAGATGAACGCGTCAGCCGAATGGTTCGAAGGGAATGAGTATCGTCTGCGCACCTCGGTCGCCGGGCCGATCACTGGCAACCTTACCGGCCGGGTGACTGGATTTTACGGCAGCTATGACGGCAACATTCGCAACATCAATCCGGCGGTAAACAGCAACGTCAACGGCTATGAGCATTACGGCGTCCGCGCTATTCTTGACCTTGACGCGGGTCCAGCCAAGGTCCGCCTTATCGCTGACTATTTCCGCGCCGATGATGATTGCTGCGCCGAAGTGACCGGCGTGTCGCGCGGTGCGACTCTCGACGCGCTGCTCGCCCTGCCGGGCGGAACGGCACTTGGGGAGAACCAGCGGTTCGTGAACCATAATCTGGTGACGCAGACGCTCGATACACAGTGGAGCCTTACCCTGTCCGGTGAGCTGGAGGTCAGCGACAGCCACACGCTCAGCCTGATAACCGGCTATCGTAACTGGCGTAATGAGGAATTCCGTGAAGGCGATTTCCTGCCCCGCGCCATCGTCGGCACGCCCGAACTGCATGATAACGGCCTCGTCACCACTGAGCAGATGTCCGCCGAGTTAAGGCTTGCGTCTGACGCCAACCGGCCGTTCTTTTATCAGGTCGGCGCGTTCATCTGGCATTCGCAAAACCAGCAGACCTTCCGCCGCGAAACGATTAGCTGCGCATCGAGCACATTGGCGGCGCTGCCCGGCGGCGCAGTGCCTTGCGACATCAGCAACACGACAACGACGGTCTTTGGCACTGGCCAGTCGTTCAGCGACGTCAATTCGACCAACCTTGCGCTGTTCGGCCAAGCGACGCTGCGTATTTCTGACATGCTGAGCATCACCGGCGGTCTGCGCTGGACGCGCGATGACCTGTCCTTCACCCACATCCGCGCGCCCGGCTTCAATCGGGTAACCGGCGCCCCTGCGGTCGGCCCCGGCGTGGTCGCTATCCCGGCCGGGGGCCTGACAACCACCAACCCGCCAGGCAACGGCACCAATGTTTCCCGCGGATCGGTGGAAAACGACAACATCTCAGGCCGAGCGTCGATCCAGTTCGAGCCTAGCGAAGATCTGATGATCTATGCCAGCTACACGCGCGGCTATAAGGGGCCCGCGTTTAATGTGTTCTTCAATCATAATGCCGCCAATAATGGCACCCCGATTGATGAGGAAATCTCAGACAGTTATGAAGTAGGCGTTCGCACGCAGTTCCTTGACCGCCGCATCACGCTGAACGGGACGCTGTTCCAGGCGACCTATGACGGGTTTCAGGCGAATAACTTCATTCTGCTGGGTACGCCTGCTGTGCCTGTGTCAAACCTGACCAACGCTGGACAAGTGCGCACGCGCGGGTTTGAAGTTGATCTCACCGCACGGCTGTTCGAAGGCTTTACGGTGAACGGCAGCGTTGCCTATGCCGACGCTTTTGTCCGCCGCTTCAATCCCAACCCGGCCACCAATGCACCCAGCGCGCTCAACGGCACTCAGCTGCCGTTGGCACCCGAATGGAGCTGGAACGTTGGCGCTAACTATGAGCGCGATCTGGGCGGCTTCGTCGTCTATGCGAACACAGCATATGCCTTTACCGGAGACCAGTTCTCCGAGCTCGGCAATGTCGGGCCGCTTGACAGTTACGGCATCTGGAATGCCAGCATCGGCTTCTCCGACGCAGACGATAATTACCGCCTCACATTTATTGCTAGAAATATCGGCGATGTGAGTTATGTTAGCCTGAATACTGGTGCCGGGCAGCGGCTGCATATCCCTCGGGATGCTGATCGTTACTTTGGTGTCGGTGTTCGTGTGCGGATGCGTTGATTTCCAGTGTTGCCCTCGCGTCTGTGCCGCCCCCGGGTTTGAAAGGCTCGGGGGCATTTTTCTGCCCAACGCCGCAGTGGCCGACGCCGCTGTTCGACAGCGAACGGCGTCCAGTATTCGACGACCGCCTGGAAACGCATCATTGGTGGGACCGCCAGCCAAGGCTTACAATGGTCGGCGGCAACGAGCCCGCCCCTAGGCCTCCTCAGCTGGCCGAATAACTGGCACCAGTAGGTGCAGCCATGCCAGCGCCAGCAGATAGGCGACCGCTGCTGCGTAAAACAGCGGAGCATAGCCGATGTTGTTGGTCAGCAGCCAACCGGTCGTCTCCTGAATGCCAAACGCCGCGATGTTCCCGGCAATAGCCCCCACCGCAATGGTCGTCGCCACCCTTGAGGACGGCACCGCATCGGCAGCAAAGCCGAACAAATTGGTGGCAAATCCCTGATGCGCGAACAGCCCCATACCGATGATAACAGCAGCGACCCATGGGCTCGATGCAGTCAACGCCAGCGGGATTGGTAGGATGACCAGCGCGAACAAGAGCATCGCGGTCTTGCGCGCGCGGTTGACCGTCAGGCCGCGCTTTAACAGCGCTGGAAACAGGAACCCGCCCGACAGCGCACCGATGGCTGCCAGCGTAAACGCCAGCGCTGTCGGCCCGACCAGCTCGCTCTGTGACAAGTTGAAAACCTTGTTGAACAGATCGGGCAGCCAGAAGATGAAGAACCACCAGAACATGTCGGTGATCGCCTTCGCACCCGCAATCGCCCAGGTCTTGCGATCACGACCCACTGCCCCCCAATCGACCCGGCTTGGCCCTGCGCCAACGCGGCTCTCCACCGACGGGAGGTTGCGCACGCCGAATATCCAGAACCCCAACCACACAAAGCCAAGTAGCCCCGTTATGATAAACGCAGCCTGCCAGCCATAGCTTGCGGCGAGTGCTACGACGATGAATGGCGCGATGATGTTGCCGATGTTCGGCGCGGTATTGATAATCCCGAGCGCCATTGATCGCTGTGCCATCGGCAGGAACTGCGACGCTGATTTCACCGCAGCTGGTGTGTTGATCGATTCTGCCGCAACCAAAATAACCCGCGCGGTCACAAACTGGGTGACGTTGGTAGCGAACGCGTGCGCCATGCCCGCGATGCTCCACACCGCGACCGCCGCACCATAAGCGACCTTAACGCCGAACCGATCCACCAACCAGCCGACGAAAATCAGCGCAGCAGCGGCAGCCAGCTGCGACATCGACGCGAAATGGGCAAATTCGGCGTCGCCCCAACCATAGGCCGCCTCAATGGTCGGTTTGAGCAGCGATAGCACCTGCCGGTCGATATAATTGATTAGCGTGCCAACGAATAAAAGCGCGACTAGGCCCATCCGCATGCGCCGCACCTGCGGATCGACTTCCCCCGTGCTCGCATTCATGCCATGCCTTTCCGCGCTTGTTGCCTTACGCCTTGGGTGTATGACACCGTGAGACAGTCGGCAAGAGCGAGCGCAAGAGGGGGCGGCGATAATCATGGTGGATAGGGCAGCATCGTCTCGCGATCATTATGCGGGCGACCTCTATGGCGAAATCCTCATCGCCGATACTGCCGACGATGGCGCGCAAGCAGTCGGCACATTTCCTCGGTGCGCGCGAGATCGGCTTCGTAC
>JANOPV010000191.1:0-3322 GCA_031422035.1 Sphingomonas sp.
GCGCCATCGTCCAGGGGCTGCAACCAGTGCCGGAGGGCGCGCAGCTGATCGACATGTCGACCCGCACCGTCATGCCCGGCCTGATCGACCTCCACGTCCACCTGACTGGCGACCCATCGGGCGAATTCTGGCGCGAAGCCGTTGACCCCGACGAATGGGGCGTTGTCCTGGGCGTCCGCAACGCTCAGCGCACGGTCCGGGCCGGGTTCACCACCGTCCGCGAAGCCGGTTCAGCCCGCCAGACCGCGTTCGTCTTGCGGCGCGGCACTGAAACCGGCGTTATCGCCGGACCGCGCATTCTCGCTGCTGGCCCGGCCTTGTCCATCGTCGGCGGACATGGTGACATCACCGGGTTTCGCCGCGAAGTGATTGAGGCGATGCCCACCGGCTTCACCTGCACTGGCCCGGTAGAATGTGCGCTGCGTGTCCGGCAGGCATCGGCAGCGGGCAGCGACGTCATCAAAATCACCGCCACTGGCGGCGTCCTTTCACAGCAGGGACGCGGGCTTGAGGCGCATTTCACCGCTGAGGAAATGACCAGTATCGCCACCACCGCCCACACGCTGGGCCTGCGCGTCATGGCGCATGCACATGGCGCGCGCGGGATAGAGGCAGCGGCAGCGGCGGGCATCGACACCATCGACCACGGCACGTTCATGGATGAAGCGGCGGCACGGGTGATGCAACAGCGCGGCACCTATCTGGTGCCGACCCTGCGCGCGCTGACCCAGGTGCGCGACGGGCTGGGCCGCGGCATTTACACCGCCACCGTCGAGGCGAAAATCCGTGAGACGCTCCAAGTGCTGGGCAATAATGTCCGCCTCGCCCGGCGCTTTAATATTCCGGTGGCATTTGGCACGGACGCGGGCGTCTTCCCGCACGGGCTGAACGCGCAGGAGTTCCAGTTGCTGGTTGATGCGGGGATGACCCCGCGTGAGGCTTTGGCCAGCGCCACGCTTGTTGCCGCCCGCGCGCTCGGCCTCGAAACCCAGATCGGGCGCATTAGGGTGGGCTATTCCGCCGACATCATCGCGGTTGATGGCAACCCGCTGGACAGCGTAGCGCCGCTGGCCGCGCCAAGGTTCGTCATGGTCCGCGGCCGGGTGATGATGTGATGGCAACCCTCTCCCTCCAGGGGAGTCTGCCAGCGCTGCGCCAGCAGACTCGCCTCTCCAACTGCGACTAGGTAGCGAGCGGCCAAGTCTTCCTATCCTCTCCCCTGAAGGGAGAGGATAGATCATCGACGGTTCGCTTGACCGCCGCATTACAGCCTGTATCAAGCGACCAACACACATAGCGAGAGGTCTCCCCCATGCGCCGCGCCTGCCTCCTGACATTGCCACTCCTCGCCCTCGGCCTAACCAGCTGCATGACCGCGACTACCGGTGCAACCACCACCGGCGCCCAGCCCGCAGCGGCGACCACCACCGCTGAACCAACCGCCGCCGCCCGCACCGCCGCACATGACGCTCTCATCGCGCTGTTCGCCGCCAGCGACGAAGCCAATTTGCGCCGTAACCCGCTCAGCGCCCTGTTCCGCGGCGACATGCGTTATGCCGACCAGCTGGGCGACAACATCACCGACGCCTATTTTGCGGGCGAAAAGGCAGCGGCAGAAGCCGACCTCGCCGCCCTAGCCCGCGTTAACCGCGCCGCGCTCGATGAAACGGACCAGCTCGCTTACGACACCTTCCGGTTCCAGACCGCTGACACCCTGCGCGGGCTTCAGCCTGACCTGCTGGCGCTCAACGTCGTCCGCCCGATCAACCACTTCTTCGGCGTCCACACTTTCTATCCCAGCTTCGCCAGTGGCCAGGGCGCAGCGCCGTTCCGCACTGTGCAGGATTATGAAAATAACCTCTCGCGTCACAGCCAGTTCGTGACCCTGATTGACCGCTCAATCGGCCGGTTCCGCGAAGGAATGGCCTCGGGCGTGCTCGAAACCCGGCTGACCATCACCAATGTCATCCAGCAGCTTGATACCCAGCTCGCACAGACGGTGGCGGAATCGCCCTATTATGGGCCCGCCACGCGCTTTCCAGACGGCTTCACCGATGCGCAAAAGGCCGAGCAGACCACCAGATTGCGCACCGCTGTCACCACTGAAATCTATCCGGCGCTGACCCGGCTCCGCGACTTCCTGCGTGACGAGTATCTCCCGGTGTCGCGCACCAGCGTTGGCCTGTCGGGCATGCCCGGAGGGGCGGCGCTCTATCGGCAACTGATCGCCAGCACGACGACGCTCGACATGGACCCCGAAGAAATCCACCAGCTCGGCCTTACCGAAGTCGCGCGCATTCTACAGGGGATGGAGGCGATCAAGACCGAGGTCGGCTTCACCGGCACCCTGCCCGAATTTTTCAACCATCTGCGCACCGACCCGCGCTTCAAGGAAGCGTCGCGTGAAAGCCTGACCCAGCGCTATTATGCGGTGGGCCGCCAGGTTGACGGCCTGATCGGACGTTACTTCTCGACCATCCCGCGTGCGCCGCTCGAAATTCGCCCTTACGAAGAATATCGCGAACGCTTTGAAGCTGGCGGCAGCTACCAAAATGGCACACCCGATGGCAGTCGCCCCGGCATCTTCTATTTCAACGCCTATGACCTGCCCAGCCGGACCACGCCGGGCATCACCACGCTCTATCTGCACGAAGGCGCGCCGGGCCATCATTTCCAGATCAGCCTGGCGCAGGAGAATGAGCGCTTGCCGTCGTTCATGCGGTTCGGCGGCAACACCGCTTATGTCGAGGGATGGGCGCTCTATGCCGAAACGCTCGGCTATGAAATGGGCCTCTATGCCGACCCCTATCAGCGGTTCGGCACGCTGTCGGACGAGATGCTGCGCGCCATGCGCCTGGTCGTTGATACCGGCATCCACGCGCAGGGATGGAGCCGCGACCGCGCCATCGCCTATATGATGGCCAACAGCGACATGGGCCGCACCGATGCGACGGCAGAAGTCGAACGCTATATCGCCATCCCCAGCCAGGCGCTGGCCTATAAGATCGGTGCGCTCACTATCCAGCGGCTGCGGCGCAAGGCGGAAACTGAGCTCGGTACCCGCTTCGACATCCGTGATTTCCATGCGCAGGTGCTGATGACCGGGGCGCTGCCCCTGCCGATCCTGGAGGCCAAGATCGACCGCTGGATCGCCAGAGTGCGCGCGCAATAGGGGACTGCGCGCGCCTATTGCGCCCGCCTATTGCGCAGCGCCGCATTCGCGCTAGCATGGCACCAGTCGAGACGAGAGATCGAGACAGGGGCGCGATGACCGAAGCGGACCAGATCGCCGCCATTGCGGCAGCGCTCCGGTGTGAGCAGG
>JANOPV010000192.1:0-3987 GCA_031422035.1 Sphingomonas sp.
CGATGACGAAGCCCGTGAATTGTTGCGGCTGTTCGGCTTTCCCTTCCCCCGGGAAGAAGAAGCGAAGCAAGCAGCCTAATCCACGATTTTGAAAGAAGTGAGCTTAAGTCCATGGCGAAACTGAGTTCGATAAATAAGAACGAAAAGCGCAAGTTGCTCGTGAAGAAATATGCCGGTCGCTATGCGCGGCTAAAGGCTGTCGCGAACGACCAGAAGCTTGACGAAACCGAGCGGTTGATCGCGCGGCTGAAGCTTGCGGAAATTCCGCGCAACGGCAACCCGACCCGCATCCGCAACCGCTGCGAGCTGACCGGACGTCCGCGCGCCTATTACCGCAAGTTTCGGCTGTGCCGCATTCAACTCCGTGATCTGGCCAATAAAGGTCTGATCCCGGGCGTGGTCAAGTCGAGCTGGTAAGGATCATTTGAAATGTCATTGACCGATCCTTTGGGTGACATGCTCACCCGCATTCGCAACGGCCAGCGCGCCAAGATGGACAGCGTTCTGACGCCGGCATCGAATCTGCGCGTCCGTGTTCTCGATGTGCTGCAGCGCGAAGGCTATATTCGTGGTTACAGTGAAGAGCAGCTCGGCCGCTTTGGCCAACATAAGGGCCTGCGCATCGAACTGAAATATTTCGAGGGCGAACCCGCAATTCGCCACGTCGCCCGGGTGTCAAAACCCGGTCGTCGGGTCTATTCGGGCTCGAAGGAACTGCCGGTTACCCGCAACGGGCTCGGCATCACCATCGTTTCGACGCCGCGCGGCGTGCTGAGCGACACGGAAGCACGCGACGCCAATGTTGGCGGAGAAGTGCTGGCGGAGGTGTTCTGATGAGCCGGATCGGTAAAAAGGCGATCGCGATCCCGACCGGGGTCAGCGCCGAAATCGTCGGCAAGTCGCTGTCGGTAAAGGGGCCTAAGGGCACCCTTGCCCTCGCGATGCGCGATGAAATCAGCTATGCCGTCGAAGATGGCGGCATCACGGTGAAGCCTGCCAACGCCACCAAACAGGCACGCGCCTTTTGGGGCATGCAGCGGACTTTGGTGCAGAACCTGGTCACCGGCGTGACAGACGGCTTCGTAAAGGTGCTGGAAATCACCGGCGTTGGTTATCGTGCTTCGGCGCAGGGCCGGACGCTGAAGCTTCAGCTCGGTTACAGCCACGACGTCAATATCGACGTGCCTGAGGGCATTGAGGTCAAGACGCCGGACAATACGACGGTCGAAATCAGCGGCATCGACAAGCAGAAGGTCGGCCAGCTGGCTGCCGAAATTCGCCAGTGGCGCAAGCCCGAGCCCTATAAGGGCAAGGGCATCAAGTACCGCGGCGAGTTCATCTTCCGCAAGGAAGGGAAGAAGAAATAATGGGCCTGAAACGCACCTCTTTCGACAAGCGCCGCCAACGCGTGCGCTCAGCGATCCGCAAGCGTGCGGGCGACCGCAAGCGGTTGTCCGTCCATCGGTCCGGCCGCCACATCTATGTCCAGCTGATCGACGATCTGGCTGGCAAGACGCTGGCATCGGCATCGACGCTCGAAGTCGGCGCCAAGGACAGCAGCGGCGCGAATATCGCGGCGGCAGCAGAAGTCGGCAAGCGTATTGCCAAGGCGGCGAAGGACGCTGGCGTCAGCCAGGTTGTCTTCGACCGTGGTGGCTTCCTGTTCCACGGCCGCGTCAAGGCGCTGGCGGATGCCGCCCGTGAAGACGGATTGGAGTTTTAATGATGGCTGACGAAAACACCCCAGTCGAAGCCGGTTCACCTACCGCTGGTTCGTCCGAGGGCGGTGCGCCAGACGCGCCGACCCGTGGTCGCGGTGGCCCACCACGCGGCGGCAATCGCAGCGGCGCCGGCGGCGGCCGTGACGGCAATCGTCGCGGCGGCAACGACCGTGACCGCCGTCCGCGCAATGCGGATGACGATGGCGGCGAAGAGTTCATCGAAAAGCTGGTGCACATCAACCGCGTCTCCAAGACGGTGAAGGGTGGTAAGCGCTTTGGCTTCGCCGCGCTCGTCGTCGTTGGTGACGGCAAGGGCCGTGCAGGCTTTGGCCACGGCAAAGCGCGCGAAGTGCCTGAGGCGATTTCCAAGGCGACCGCGGCTGCGAAAAAGTCGATGGTCCGGGTGCCGCTTAAGGAAGGGCGCACGCTGCATCATGATGGTATCGGCCATTTCGGTGCTGGCCTCGTCAACATCCGCTCGGCACCTGCGGGGACCGGTATCATCGCCGGTGGCCCGATGCGCGCCGTGTTTGAATCGCTCGGTGTTGCTGATGTGGTGTCGAAATCCAACGGCACATCGAACCCATATAACATGGTCCGCGCAACCTTTGACGCGCTGACCGAACAGACCAGCCCCAAATCGGTGGCACAGCGGCGTGGCAAGAAAGTTGTCGACCTGTTGCGTCGCGGCGGTGCCTCATCGGCGCTGGCCGATGCCGACGCCGTACTGACGGAGTAAGCACATCATGGCTGCGAAAAAAACATTCAAGATCAAGCAGATCGGATCCGGCATTCGCCGTCCGCGAAGCCAGCGGGCAACGCTGACCGGTCTTGGCCTCGGCAAAATGCACCGCGAAGTTGAACTGGAAGACACGCCAGCGACCCGCGGCATGGTCCATTCGGTCCGCCATATGGTGACCGTGGTCGAGTAAGCATTGCTCCTTTCCTGCTGGAGAGGGGCCTATTTCATCAGCGCGAATAAAGCGAAAGCGAGTGCACAATCATGAAACTGAACGATCTTCGAGATAATCCTGGTGCCCGTAAGGCCCGTATGCGCGTCGGACGCGGCATCGGCTCGGGCAAGGGCAAGACCGCCGGGCGCGGTCATAAGGGCGCAAAGGCGCGTTCGGGCGTCAGCGTCTTTGGCTTTGAAGGTGGTCAGATGCCGCTGCACATGCGGATTCCAAAGCGCGGCTTTAACAATATTTTCGGTAAGGATTATGCGATCGTCAATCTGGGCATGATCCAGAAGCTGATCGACGCCAAGAAGCTCGATACCAAGACGGTAATCGACCATGCTGCGCTGAAAGCAGTGGGTCTTGCCCGTGGCGGCAAGGATGGCGTGCGGTTGCTGGCCAAGGGTGAGCTGACGACGAAGCTCAGCTTCAAGGTTGCCGGTGCATCCAAGGGCGCGATCGAAGCCGTCGAAAAGGCTGGCGGCGCGGTTGAAGTCATCGCGGCGAAGGCCGAGATGCTCGCGGCCAAGGCTGAAGCGGCTGCTGAATAACGAATCTGTTGCAACCCGCCGCCCTTGCGGCGGCGCGCCCGGGTGCCCATCTGCGTTCCGCAGATGACGTGCCCGGGCGGTTGCGTTTCACCGGTTAGGCTTTAGGGCTCGACTGCGTGGCGCTCGGGGGAATGATCGCTCAGTCGAGCGGATGGGCGCGCCGCCGCTAACCGGCGACAGAATAAGGACGGACCACAGATGGCATCCAGTGCCGACCAATCGGGCATGGGCCTGAATCTTGCGAAATTTGGCCAGGCAACTGAGCTCAAAAATCGACTGTGGTTCACGCTTGGCGCGCTGATCATTTTCCGCTTTCTGTCCTTCGTGCCGCTGCCCGGCATTGACCCGGTGGCGATGAACCAGCTGTATTCGCAGGCAGCGTCTGGCGGCATCCTCGACCTGTTCAACACATTTTCGGGCGGCAGCCTGGAGCGGATGAGTGTGATCGCGCTCGGCGTCATGCCCTATATTACGGCGTCGATTGTGGTGCAGCTAGCCTCGGCGCTCTCGCCATCGCTCGCCGCCCTCAAAAAAGAGGGTGAGAGCGGGCGCAAGAAGCTCAATCAATATACCCGTTACGGCACGGTGTTTCTGACCGCGATCCAGGGCTATTTCATCGCCTCCGGCCTTGAGACATTGGGCGCGAGCCAGGGCATCCAGCCGGTGATCGATCCGGGCATGATGTTCCGTATTTCCGCCGTCATCAGCCTGATCGGCGGGACGATGTTCCTGATGTGGCTTGGCGAACAGATCACCAGC